>NZ_JAYGHP010000005.1 GCF_034932065.1 Crocosphaera sp. UHCC 0190 | reverse complement strand
ACTCGATAAGTAAGCGTAAGCATACTGGTTCGATGAAGCAACTAGGGCAAGTGAAGCGTCAAAAATCTCAAAGTAAAGTAGATGGGGATTCAGAAACCCCGTCCGTCTTTACGGCGGGGTAGTTCATTTAAAGAAATAGCTAGAGTTGCTGCTACTCCCATATTTTGTAAATATTCAATATGTATGTGAGAAACACTCCTTAAAACGGCATCACTTAAATCTAGGGGTTGATTGTCCAAGGGATGAAAATGAGGGATAATATTAACAGATTCAGCCTGGACATCAACAATTAATCTTAACCAGTGTTTAAAATATAGTTCTCTCGCTTGTTTGGGAATATCTGAAGCGGGATAATGTAATCCTAAAAATGCTTCTAATTCCGGTTTTTTATCCTCAGCAATGACTACCCCATGATCATCCTCTTGAAACTGATAAATCATCACCCGATCATATCCAGTAATACATCTTACTTCTTTAACAATTAATTGGGTTAGTTCCTCAAAACTACTTGATTCTTGAATTTCTGATAAAGAGGATTTTAATAATTGGTAAAAACTCAAGGGATAACTCTTTTTTTCTACCTGAATTGGTTCAATTTCTAAAATTAATCCTTGATGAGTTCGATGGACAATACCTTGATATTTTTTCTGATTATAAGTTAAAGAAAAAGGATTATAATGCTCAATATTTTTATGATTTAAACAATGAATTAAAAAATCAATATCGCTGTTTGATAAAAAATCAGTTAAAGGATTACCTAATAATAATTGAGGTTCAATATCCCAGACATCTTTAGTATTATCGCTCACCTGTTGAATGATTAAATCTGGTTCTTCTAAGCAGAAAAGAATCCCATAAGATTGAATTTTTCCCAGGATATGAATGGGTTCTTTCTCACAATTCGTGATGTCAATAACAATAGAATTAAAATTATTTTGCGTCATAACAGACTTATAGTTGTTAACTAAAAAAAAATTTTTTTACTAAAAAATTAACAGGATATACTAAAAAATTCAATTATATTATATGATTATAAAACTTCAACTCCTTTTAAACTTAATAAAAATTATCTAAGGACAATTTCTGACCTAATATTTTACAGTCAATTAAATTAGTTTCAGTCTTCTTGATTCTCTCAATCTCAAAGGGAGTATAGCATCTATGTATAGCAATGGGGTTATTTTGTCAATATTTCCCCGATAAATCTTAATTTTGTGGCAAAACCTTGGCATGATTACACCGGAAAGGGTATGATCACCGAATCAAAGACTTTGATTCTTTAAGAATTGTAAAGTAAAATTAAGATAGACAGCTAAATTGTAACAAGTTACTCATGGATGTTCATTTCACTGCTTCCGAATCATTATCCTTAAGGGTAGAAGATGCGCCTATTCCCATTCACCACTATTTGAGACAGCCAGAAAGGTTAGTTAAGGCGATCGCTGAACCAAAATTAATGGAACAGTTATCAGACTGTCAATTTCGCCTTAAAATGCGTCCTTTAAACTTTATGGACATTTATCACTTTCAACCCACGGTTGTTTTAGGGGTTTGGTCTGATAGTAAAGGAACAGTTTTTTTACGATCTGAAGATTGTGAAATTCTTGGAATTGACTATATTAATAATCGATTCTCTCTCACCCTAAAAGGTAAGCTAGTCCCCCTAAAAAAAGACGGTAAGACCTATCTACAAGGAACCGCTAATTTAGCCGTTAAAGTGAATTTACCTCCTCCCCTATGGTTAACGCCTAAACCCTTCTTAGAAATGGCAGGAAATGGACTATTAAAAGGGGTTTTAAATCGAATCAAACAACGATTACTCAATCAATTATTAAAAGATTATCATCACTGGGTCTATTCTCAATCAGAGGAATTAAGGGAAATCAGTAATCAGTTACCAGTCACCAGTTAAATCAACGATTAACTATTTACGACAGGGACGAAAAGAAAGACGATGTTGAGGTGAGGGGCCGCATCTTTGTAAGGCGAGACGATGTTTTTCGGTTCCATATCCTTTATTTTTAGCTAAATCATAATCAGGATATTTAGGGGATAAACGAACCATTAATTCATCTCGCCAAACCTTAGCTAAAATACTAGCAGCAGCGATCATAGGTGATTTGCAATCGCCGCCAATAATTGCTTCTTGAGGAATAATAAGATCAGGAATTTTTTGTTTTCCATCCACTAAACAAAGTTGAGGGACAACTAATAATTTAATAACCGCCCGTTTCATGGCCAATAAAGAAGCATTTAAAATATTAAGGCGATCAATTTCTCGAACAGAAGCATAAGCAATGTAATAAGAAATGGCTAAATTTTTAATGTCTCTAGCCAAGATTTCGCGGCGTTTTGCCGAGAGTTGTTTACTATCTTTGACCCCCATTGCTTGAAGTTGAGACATTGCCGAAACCGGAAACACAACGGCAGCAGCTACCACCGGGCCAAATAATGAACCCCTTCCGACTTCATCCACACCAGCAATTAAGGTTTTGGGATTCAATAATAAATCTTGAGACACAGCATTTAATATTATCAATGTTCACGTGCGCCTAAGAAAGTTTTTTTGTGGACTCTTCAGAAATCCCCGTCTCTTTAGAGCGGGGAAGCTTAAAAAAAAGGGGTAAGATTTAACTCACCCTCAGCATTAAAACTTCGGCTCCGCTCAGTTTTAACATTCAATTAAACTTTAGTCATCCGTATCTATAGCAGAAGAACGACGACGACGACGACGAATTACAGGTTTAGCGGTTTCCGTTTCCTGGCCTCGAATATCGTCGAGATCCTCTTTTTCCTCCTCTGTGGCCAATGGTTCGAGAGAATTAGTCATTGTCTCTTGGGGTAAATCCAAAACCATCTGGGTTTCCATTATTTTCGGCCCTTCCGTTTTCCCTGTTGTTTCTGGTTCCTTCTCACCATTTTTCGTCGGTGAATCTTCTGGCAATTTAACTGAAACTAAGACAGACTTAGGATCTTTAAACTCTTGGTTGAGACGGACTAAAGGAGAAATTCCCATTAAGGCATAAACATCCTGTTCCACTGGAGTCATTTCTACAGAAACCTTTTCCATTGGAACTTCTTCCCGTCTGATATGGCGTTGACCCCGTTCTCGGCGGGGTTCGGCCTCGGTTTCCGTGCCATTGCTATAGTCAATCTCTTTGGTTACAACAGGGTTAACTACTTTCACCGGAGACTCCTCTTTAATCAGGAGATTGGTGGGTTGGCGACGACGACGACGACGGTTATTGACTCCACTTCCTTGTTCTTGATAACTGGGATGGTGTAAGAGTTCTAGTTGACTCGCTGCGTCGTTAAAATCCTCATCAAAGGAAGATTCCCCAAAGGGTTCATTAAACTCTACTGGTTTTTCGATGGGTTTAATAACAGGGGCGGCAGGGGGTGGCGCAGTGGCCGATGATTCTAAGGCCACTAATTGAGATTCCCCTGGTAGATGGGCCAAATGTCCCAACCCACCACAACTTGGACAGGGTTGACCAAATAATTCGTAAATATTCTTACCTTGACGCTTACGGGTTAACTCTACTAATCCTAATTCAGAGAGTTGGGCAATTTGGGGCCTGGCTTTATCGGATTTTAAGGCCTTGTTGAAATGTTCCAACAGCTTGATTTTGTCGCGCCGTGAGTCCATATCAATGAAGTCAACGATAATCACCCCCCCAATATTGCGTAAACGCAACTGGCGGGCAATTTCTGTGGCAGCTTCACTATTCGTCCACAGCACGGTTTCCCGTGAGGTGGCGGAACGGGTAAAAGAACCGGAGTTCACATCAATGACGGTAAGGGCTTCTGTGGGTTCAATGATAATATAACCGCCAGAGGGTAAGTCTACTCTCGGTTTTAAGGCCTCTCGCACGGCGGCATTGACACGGAAATAGTCTAAAACCGACATACTTTCCCGATGATGGTCAATTAGGACCCCTGAAGGGATCTCTCCCCCACTCCAATTGCTTAAATGCTGTCTAACCCGTTTGATACCGGAGGGGGTGTCTACCACAATGCGGTTAACATCCGCGCTGTACATATCCCGTAATACCCGCTGAATAAAGTCGTCATCACGGTTTAACAGGGACGGAGCGCGGGTTGAGGTGGCTTGAATTTGAATGGACTCCCATTGCCGTTGTAAGAAGTCTAAGTCCTCTATAATCGCATCTTCGGCTTTGCCTTCGGCTTCGGTACGAACTAATAAGCCCATTCCGGCGGGTTTAATTAAAATGGCTAAGGCCCGTAAACGACTCCTTTCATCATCATTGCGAATGCGTCGAGAAAGATTTACTCCTTTGCCATAGGGCATCAGCACTAAATACCGCCCAGGTAGGCTAATATTGCCCGTTAACCTTGGCCCCTTGTTTCCGGTGGGTTCTTTCATAACTTGAACCAGCACTTTTTGTTGGGGGGTCAATAATTCTGTAATGGCCCCGGCACTCCGTTTGAGACGCAGGGGCCCTAAATCAGTGACATGAATGAATCCGTTGCGCTCCGCATCTCCAATATTAACAAAGGCGGCATCAATGCCTGGAATGACATTTTCAACTACTCCTAAGTAAATATCACTGACTTGTTGGTTGCCTGTGGCTACCACTAATTCTTGTATCTGATCTTCCCAAAAAACAGCAGCAATGTGGTGTTGCTCTGCGATAATAATTTGCTTTGGCATGCAATTCCCTCAAACTTTTGTAAGAGACGATGACACTTTATCGGTCTAGTGTCGGTTGCTTGAATTTGGCGAAAAACTGTTTAAAATAAAACATTTGACATCAAGTCAACACAAAGCGGAAATGAATTTGACTCATTTTTATCCTTAACCTAACGTCAACTCTGTAATTAAGCTGACCATCTCATTGGAAGAAGTAACTCGTCCTCTTGGGGGTGTCTCTACCCATCTAAAAACGAGAATGTTTATTCAATATTTAGGAAAATCCTCTGCTGGAATAAACTCGCACTTCACTGGCATTTATAAAAGACGCTTTTTTAGGTGGATAACCATGAGAACAGAACCAAGATAAAGACATTTAAGTTTTATCGGTTTTTTTTGATCGCAATGACTGACAATCTTGTCAGTCGGAGAGTTGTGCTTTGGATATGTCGTCCTCGCTAGCAGGGACACTTTGACCTGTCTTTTGGTGGCCACCATCAAGGTAAACGGCACAACTTTAGATTATTTTAACCCGAATATAACCTGAAAGGTATTTTCATGACAAGAGAATATCTACGGAGGTTGGGGGTTGGGTGTTCGGGGTTGGCTGGAAAAGCCTACTGTCACTCGCAATGTCTCAATTTGGTCGGGGTTGAAATTATCCCTATGCCCTTGTTCAATTGGCTTGACGAAGTGATTCAATGGTAGTGATCACCCCTTTAGCCACTGTGTCAATTTCTTCCGTCGTAGTAAACCTTCCTAACCCAAACCTTAAGGACGCATAAGCCAGCTTGTCTGAATTTCCTAGTGCTTTGAGGACATGGGAGGGTTTGGTGGTGGTTGAGGTACAGGCAGAACCGGAAGATAGGGCGACAATTGTTTGTAATCCTAACAGTAAGGCTGACCCGTCTACTCCTTCTATACTAACATTAAGATTGCCTGGTAAGCGTTGGGTGGGATGACCATTAAGATGAATTCCTTCTAATTGAGTAATTTGTTTCCACAGGCGATCGCGTAATTCTCTTTGACGTTTTGCTTCTGTTTCTATCTCGTTTAATCCTAACTCAATGGCTTTACTAAATCCCACTATTTGGGGTGTATATAAAGTGCCGGATCTTATGTCTTTTTCTTGTCCTCCTCCATGTAATTGTGGGGCTAATTTTACCCTAGGATCACGACGACGAACATACAAGGCACCGATCCCTTTTGGCCCATAAAGTTTATGGGCCGTCAATGATAGTAAATTAAGGTTCATTGTTTGTACATCTAAGGGGATTTTTCCGATAGCTTGGGCCCCATCACTATGAAATAAAATTTGATATTTATGACAAATTTCTCCGATTTCTTGTAATGGTTGTATGACTCCTATTTCATTATTAGCTGCCATTACTGACACTAAAATTGTTTCGGGACGAATCGATTTTTCTAGGATTTCTAAATCAATTAAACCATCTTTTGTGACGGTAAGATAGGTGATTTCAAAACCTAATCCTTCTAAATAATGACAGGGATCTAAGATAGCGCGATGTTCTGTTTGGACAGTAATAATGTGTTGTCCTTGATTAAAATAAGCTTCAGCAACTCCTTTAATTGCTAAATTATTTGCTTCGGTTGCACCACTGGCAAAAATAATTTCTTCTGGGCTACAATTAATGGCATTAGCAATAATTTCTCTAGTTTTTTTAACGGCTGCTTCTGCTTCCCACCCGTACAGATGATTAATACTGGAAGGGTTGCCAAAATGTTCTGTAAAATAGGGTAACATGGCTTCTAATACCCTTTTATCCATTGGGGTTGTGGCGTGACAGTCTAAATAGATGGGACGTTGAGACATGGTTAATTTAATCGTGAGAAGTGATTGATAAAAATGAAAGAGGATTACTCATATTTTCAGCAAAACCAAGAATTCCCTTTTCTCTATGTTCGTACAGTAAATCACCTTGAGCATCAAAGAAAAATGTTCCTCCTCGTTGAGTCAAATAATCGGCGTTGGGGACATAAGTTTGCCAATGACTGAGAACTTCGGTCATATTTCTTAATCTAATTGTAGCTAATTCAAAAGGTCGTTGAAAACCACTGCCACCTGCCAACTTAAAAAATGAACCTTTAATAGCTGGTAGAGGTTTAGCATGAATAACTTCTTGATCTGCAATTAGTTGTGGTGCTTTTTTATCTCCTCGATACCCACGAAAGACTTCTTTAAGTGTCCCCTGACTGCCAATTCCAGCACACATTAACATCAAATTTACCCAAGCATTTTGACTCTGATTCAGTCCTGGAATTTTCCAAGATAAACCTTGATATAGACCTAATTTTTGATGGATTTCTGCTTGAGGAGCAACAAATAACCATTCTCGATTAAATCCTGTATAATCACAAAATTTTAGACCAGATTGACGAGTTCCAATGGCGAACGATCGCCAGGTTATTCCTTTAGCAATAATTGCGGATGATTGCTTCTGTAACCACCAAGCATATTCCAGGGTATCAAAATCTCCTAATTGTGACCAAACCATTACCAATAAACGAGAACTTCCTTCACAACCGCTCAGTATCGGAACCATCATACCATCACTAACTCGTAATCCTTGAGTCTGTTTCAAGCAATTAAAAATATTCATAATTTTTGCTTCATACTAACAGCTTTTTAAAAGTACCATTCAACATTACAATATAACAAAAAAAAGGCTCTACGGAACTTGTTATGCTAAAACACAAAAAAAAAGAACAGAAATCTTTACTAATTATTGGATGGCGCGAATGGTTAGATTTACCAGCATTAGGAATCGCAGAAATTAAAGCTAAAATAGATACAGGGGCTAGAACATCAGCTTTACACGCCTTTCATGTAAAATCATTTGAAAAAGATGGCAAAGAAATGATTCGGTTTCAAGTTCATCCCTACCAAAAAGATAGTCATAATACTGTCACTGCCGAAGCAGAATTATTAGAATGGAGGCACGTCACCAACTCTGGGGGACATCAACAATTACGCCCTGTTATTGTAACCCCTGTCGAATTAGCTGGACAACTGTGGAATATTGAATTAACCTTAACTAACCGTGATGTTATGGGGTTTCGGATGTTGTTAGGTAGAGAAGCAGTAAAACAACGATTTCTAGTCGATCCTGGGGGGTCTTTTTTATTATCTGAGGCAAAAACAACAAAAAGTAGAAAACAGCCCCATCCTTAACCTATTTAGCTTAAATTCCCACTGAATTTAAGCTGAGGTGCAGCCAATTTGTGGAATGATAAAAAGAAATGTTAAAAACCATAACCTATGTTAGCAAAAAGAATTTTACCCTGTTTAGATGTTAATGCAGGCCGGGTGGTCAAAGGGATTAATTTTGTTGATCTTCAAGATGCCGGTGATCCCGTAGAACTGGCTAAGGCTTATAATGATGCGGGAGCCGATGAATTAGTCTTTCTCGATATCACCGCCACCCATGAGCAACGAGATACTATCATTGATGTGGTTTATCGTACCGCCGAAGTGGTATTTATTCCCTTGACGGTGGGGGGAGGGATCTCTTCCTTAGAACATATTAAACATTTGTTACGAGCAGGGGCTGATAAAATCAGTATTAACTCATCTGCCGTCAGAGATCCGGATTTTATTAATCGGGCCAGCGATCGCTTTGGTAAACAGTGTATTGTTGTAGCCATTGATGCCAGACGGCGTAACGATCCTAATAATCCTGGTTGGGATGTCTATGTCAGGGGAGGAAGGGAAAATACAGGCATTGATGCCATTAAATGGGCCCAAGAAGTCGAAAAACGGGGGGCCGGGGAGTTATTAATCACCAGTATGGACGCAGATGGAACCCAGTCCGGTTATGATTTAGCCTTAACCCGCACTATCGCTGAACTGGTGGAAATTCCTGTTATTGCCTCAGGGGGGGCCGGAAACTGTCACCATTTATATGAAGCGTTAACGGAAGGTAAAGCTGAAGCCGCTTTATTAGCCTCTTTGTTACATTATGGGCAATTAACCATTGCAGAAGTGAAACAGTATTTAAGCGATCGCCAGATTCCTGTGCGTCCCAACCCTGAACTCGTCTATAAAAAAGGTTAATTTATCAGTTAGCCGTTGTCAGATGAGAATTGTGTATTAAAATAGAAGAAAGTTAACATTTGTTAAAATATGTTGATTCCGATTCTAATATTTGATGTAGCTCTAGTTGCTTGGTCGCTGCATCTGATGCAGGAGGCCGTAGAGCAACAGGAATTCTCTCTCATGCTGGCGGGAACCCTTGTGGCCATGGCCGCGGCAGCCATGCTAGTTTTCTACTTTCTGATGGGTCATTGCTTAACTTATTTGACCCACGCTTCTTAATTCTTAATAAACTTAAATAAATCCTGATAACAAAACGATTAAGCTTAAAAATCAAAAACAAAAGACCCGGAGTTCACGCCTATCACAAGCATCCCGTATTGCTGCTACCTTCCGGTCCTGACAAAGTTTGGGCGTTGTAATCGCGTAAGTCCGAGTCATTTATTAGCATAACACACCAGGGAAGGAGATATCTTTTAGTCTTCGTCGGTGTTGAGAATTTGCGGAACTCGGAAAAAATCTCCCTCTTGGGCCGGTGCTTCTTGAAGTAAAGCCTCTCGGTCAACATAAAGTTGTAAGGTATCACTACGAGTAATGTTGCTGACTTCAATTGCCCTAGTGGTTGGCTGGACGTTTTCCGTATCTAATTCGCTCAATTGCTCGAAATATTCCAAAATACTATTTAATTGGGTAGCAAACTGTTCTTCTTCTTGGGGAGTAATATCCAAACGGGCTAGATGAGCAATTTTCTGAACTTGTTGACGATCAATCATTAATATTGTTCCTGGGATAGCAAAGATAAATCTCTATATCAAGTTTCAAGTGAGGGGAATATCTAGAAAAAGATATCCATTTCCGAGCGGCCAGTAATTTTCAGCCAATTTTGCGCTTCAATGTAATTATTAGGGGCTAAGCGAATAGCTTGTTTCCAGTATTCTGCCGCTTTATCAAAAAGAGCTTCTGCTTCGTTGTCGTTGCCTTCCCCTTTGGCTTTTTCTCCTTGATAGTGGTAAATTACGGCAACATTATTCAAGGCTGAGGGCATTTGGGGATTTAAGTCAATGGCTTCGTTATAATACTCTAGAGCTTTGGTATGTTCCCCATTACTGGCGTGGATAATGCCGATATTATAGAGAATGTAGCTGCGATCGTTGCCATCTTCTTCTAGTTTAAGAGCTTCATAATAGTTATCGAGAGCTTCAGCGTATTCTCCGTCAGCTTGGGCGGACATTCCATCTCGATAGTAGACAAAGGCTTCTTTTGCTTTTTGGTTAGCGGGCAGAATTTTGAGGATAATATCTGCCATAACGGTAAAAGACTTATCGATAAAATTATCATTGCGCTGAGTTCGTGGCATAATTCTGGCGTTGGTAACGAGGTAATGTCATTAGATCCTATCAAAATTTTACCCCTTCTTCCTTCATTCGTATTTTTTTGTTAAATTGGGAAGCTCAATTGTTGTATTGAGAGGGGTATTTTTTGCTGATTGTTAAGATAGTTAAGGATGGCTTTGGCGACATATTCCGCTAAGTTGACAGGAACGGCATTACCTATCATTTGTTCTAAGTCTGTTTTGGAACCTTCCCAGATAAAATCATCAGGAAAAGTTTGGATATAGCTTCTTTCTTTTGTGGTTAAAGGACGAATATTTGAGGATAAGGGAGCAACATCCCCTGGGTGTTGTTGATAAGTTTTAGGAATTGGGCGATTAACGCCTCTAATGGTTGGACTAGGTTCATCAATACTAAAAATTGCTCGTCTTTGATAACTTCTTGGATGTCTATAATAATATTTAATTCCCAGTTTATCACCTAAATAATCTCGAATTGTCATCGGGGTTGAGGATAAACTATTATCTAAATAAAAGTTTAATTCATGCTCATTTCCTTGATAAATGCCAATCCAGAAAAATCGCTTTCTTTTTTGAGGAACACTGCATAAACTAGCATCTAAAATTTTTTCTGTTATGCCATATCCTGCTTGTTGCAAAATCTCTTTTGACTGTTGATATTTTTGGGTTTTATTGAAACGCTCTACATTTTCTAAGACAAAAAACTTGGGCAAAACCTGAGCAATTATTTGACTAAAGGAAATTGTTAAATCTCCTCGTCCTAAGTTTTCATTGCGTTTTCCTGCACTCGAAAAATCTTGGCAAGGTGGCCCACCAATAATCAGATCAGGATTTAAAAGTCTAAAATGTTCTAAATATAATTTATATTGATTGAGATCCCATTGATAAATAGGATGTTTAAAATTTTGGCGATAAATATTAACCGCAGCTTCCCAATTATCATAGGCAGCTAGTATCCTATATCCCGCTTTTTGAAATCCCAATGATAGTCCACCACATCCAGCAAATAAATCAATAACTTTCATTTTTATAAATTTATTATAATTTCTTAACTACATTGTAAATCAAATTTAATCAAAAAGATTAGGTGTATTAAGAATAATTGCATCAAATCTTCTTTCTGGACTTAATAACTTTTGACCTCCTCCTAAAATTATATTACTAATTTCATCTCGTTTAATTCTTGGTTGAGTTAATTCATCTAATTCATTTATAATAGAAAGAACCAGACGAGGCGATGTCCAATCTTGAATTTGACTACAAATTGGGTCGAGATAAGATAGTAATATTGATCTGTTTTGTTGATAAGTTTTAGCAATACTAACTGCCAAATATACTATGGTTGGTGGTCTGACAACAATTTCACTTCCATATTGATTTTCTGACAACTCACAAGTTGTATTATCTGGTAAAGCAGTTAACTTAATTTCTATTCCTCTTAAACATAGATTTTGCTGTGACATATCAATGGTGACTAAATCAATCCTTGGTAGATTACCGATAACGATATCTTGATAAGGTATATAATCTCTTTCAAACGCAAAAAACAAGTTAGGAGAAGTATAATCCAAACCTAAAATTGAAGAAACGGAAATTTTATCATGATAAATCTCTAACTGATTATCAACTTTTAAGTAAACTGGGTCTAAATTTTTTTGACTCATGTAGCAAGCTAAAGCAGCAGGAAAAGAACTATTAAATTGGTTTTTACCCCAACTTATACTTTTAGTAAAATCTCTATTAGAGTGATCAATTCCGAACAAACCTGGCTTTATATTTCCCATGAAAAACTTACTACAAAAATTATTGTTGTAGGTAAAAGAGATAAAAAATCAACTCCCTTTTTTATCTCATTACTCAAACATATTACTTAACCTATCAACTTCATTTTGAGCAGTATACATAGGGGAACCGGATAAAATTCCTGTCACATTACGGAAAGGTTTACCAATGTGCATCCCTTGATGATCAATGGAAAATTCCCGAATATCTTTATCGTGCATAGAACCCCGCATTTTTAACACCGTAATTCCGCGCCGCATTTCCCCATACATTTCCACATAACGCAACAAAATAATTGAGTCTGTAATGGTTGAAATATGGGCCTCTGTAATCGATGAACCCCCCAATAAGTTCGGAGTAGTTGAGGTAAATAATCCCCCAATTTCTTTCTGTTTAATAAAAGAGGTTAAACCAATAATAAATTCTCGAAATCCTTTCAAGCTTGAAACCCGTTCTAACGCTGATAAACTATCAACTGCCACACGATTCGGTTTAAACTCGTCGATGGTTTCCTTCATATTAATCAAATGAGTTTCTAACCCTGTCGTTTCAGGATAACGACAGACCACCTTGAGTTTACCTTCCATTTCCATCTGCTCAAAATCAACCCCCCAACCAATAGCATTACGAAATAATTGTTCTCGACTTTCTTCAAAAGCAAAAATTAAACATCGTTCATTACTTTCAACCCCACCGGCCATAAATTCCGTCACCATTAAAGTTTTACCCGTTCCTGTGGCCCCAGAAACCAAAATAACAGAATCTCGGAAGAAACCACCGCCACACATCCGATCTAATTCTTCACTTCCAGAGGTAATCCGAATATTAGAAGATTTTTGTTCTAATTCAATCGCTGATAAGGGAACAATCACCACACCCCGACCAGGAATAATCGTAAAAGGATATTCTCCTTTTTGGTGATCAGTGCCGCGATATTTTAAAATTTCAATGGTACGACGACGCTTTTCATCGGCTAAAACATTTCGCAAAATCACCACATTATCTGCTACGAATTCTTCTACTCCATAGCGACTAATTTCACCGTATTCCTGGATTCTTTCCGCTGTCATAATGGCAGTTACGCCTAATTCTCTTAAGGCTGAAGCTAAACAAAATAGGTCATTTCTGACCTGTGCGCTATCGGTTAAATGACTAAAAATTGCCCCCAAAGAGTCCAGAGAAACCCGTTTTGCATCATATTTACGAATGGCGTATTCAATACGAGAAATTAACCCTCCTAGGTCATACTCTCCTGTCACTATCATCCGTTCCCCTGGTTGGGGTGAAGCATCCACAAAGGCCCATTTTCGTTCGAGTTCCCATTGGGCAATATTCCAGCCAAACCCCCGCATATTTTTGCGTAGAGCTTTGGGGGGTTCTTCAAAGGTGACAAATACCCCATTTTCTCCTCGTTTAATCCCTTCGACGAGAAACTGACAAGCAAAAATGGTTTTAGAACTGCCTGCGGTTCCAGCAATTAATGTGGCTCGTCCTTTGGGAAGTCCTCCTTCTGATAAAAAATCAAACCCAGGAATGGCAGTTTCTAATTTTTCAAGATAGTCTTTTTCGTTGTCTGGAGTCATCAGTTCTCAGTTCGTCTCTGCAAGGGTGAATGATGGAAAATGATTCAATGTTTATTGTGCCTGTTTCTTGGAGACTTGCCAAGGCAATTAGGGTAATGTTCAGGACTTTACCCTAAATCTTGTCTAGCTCTTGGGCGATCACATCTAAACCGAGTAAAACTTTTTGTGTATTAGACATATCGCCGATAATGCGCTGTAAGGGGGGTGGTAATTGTTTAATCAGGGTGGGGGTGACTAAAATCTTTTCTTGTTCGGCTTTTTGGGGTTGTTCTAGGACATCAATAATTTCTACGGTATATTGATCTTGGAGTTCTTCATGGCAAATCCGAAAAAGATTGGCGATCGCTCTTTTGGAATTGACGGTATTGCCTGTAATGTAGAGTTTTAAGTGATATTTTTGACTCATAATATTTAAGGATAGTCTGTTTTAGACGATATATTTATATTACTCAAGCCAATGTAATATTTACGATAAAAGGAAGCTAAATATCCCATTAATTCTACAATCATTAGTCTTCCTTCTGCTACATAAGCTTGAGCTTTAGCTACGGGGACATCTTGACTTTTTTCTTTTAAGATCTTGGTATGAATTTCAATGGCATCTCTGGGACTCGCTTTGAGAAAGCCTAATTTATCCCCCAAAGTTCTCAGTTGTTCAGACAGATTGTACTCAACTTTAAAGATTCGTTGTTCTATGGCTAATTCTAAGAGATTACCATAGGTCTGTGCAAGTTCTTCAAAGACATCTGGTAAGCTTTCTTGTAGGGGATAATTGCCAAATAATTTGGCGGTAATACTGGTATTACTACTGGATTTAACCAAGGCATCTAAATCGGCAAATTCTTGATTTTGTCGATTTTTTTGTTCTTCTTGGGCTATTTTACCCCGATACTGTTGTCGTTCAATGGCTAAGCGAATTTCATAAATTAATAAGTTACTATCAAGGATTTTAATTTGTAAATAACCATCGGCCCCTAACTGAAATGAGCGGACGACTAAACTTTCATCCTGACTCTCAGTTTCGACAATAAGAGGAAGATTCGGAAAATTTGTCCTGAGTTGGATCAAGGTATTAAATCCTTGACTATCTGGTAAGCTCAAATTGAGAAGAATAACATCAAAACTTTGCTCCTTGATACTAGGGATTGCTTCTGCTAAAGTGGGGATACAAGTAACAGGAAAGGTTAACCCTTGGGCTAAGGAACAGTTTTGAGCAGCGGAGAATAAATTTTCTAACAACTCAACGTTATCTAATTTATCTTCTATCAGCAAAACATGACAGATATCATTGGACATTATGATTGAGAAATTAAACCTCAGATAGAAAGGCCTTTCTATCCTGATATGTTTATCATAAACCGAATCTTGGTGCGATCACTCAAGAAAATTAATTGGTAATAGAGCTTAACTTCTATTATTGGGTCAAGGCGGGCTGCCATTCCTCATCAACCAAGACTTTCACATCAAATAAGTTTCTAGCCAAACCCTAGCCCCTCCCTTATCGTTTCTCTTCTCTTGAGAATAAAAGATCCTTGATGGGCCATAAATCTCCAAAGCATGACCATGAATCGCTGGGCCATGGCCCCGTTTAGCACTAATCACTGTCTTATTCGTCTTGTGGTTTGCATTGGTATCAATATTCTTTCGGAGTACCTTAATTACGGTTAAATCTTGCTTACGAGGCTTCTTGACTCGTTCTGACCAACGGGGTAATGGGCCTCTTTTCCCTTCAATAATCAAATGTTCTAAACTCGGTATAGTTTTTATTATGCCAAAAAAATCTAGAGACGTTTCATACAATGTCTCTAGTTAGAATTTGTGAAAAATGTTAAGTAATAATACTTATTGTTGTTCTAATTTCAGGACTGCCATAAAGGCTTCTTGGGGAACATCTACTGTCCCGATCGCTTTCATGCGTTTTTTCCCTTTGGCTTGTTTTTGCAGTAGTTTTTTCTTGCGGGAAATGTCCCCACCATAACATTTGGCCAAGACATCTTTTCGTAAGGCGGGAATATGTTCACTAGCAATAATTTTGGCACCAATGGCTGCTTGAATGGGAACCTTAAATTGATGACGAGGAATCAATTCTTTGAGCTTTTCTGTCAAGGCACGACCTACATAATAGGCCTTATCCCGATGAACAATCATGGCCAAAGCATCCACACTGTCCCCATTGACCAGAATCTCTAATTTGACTAAGGGATTTTCTCGATAGCCAATCAAATGATATTCCATACTGGCATAACCCCTGGTTCTTGACTTTAATTGATCAAAAAAGTCTGTCACCACTTCTGCTAAAGGTAACTCATAAATTACGGCGGTTCTGGATAGGGTAAAGTAGCGCATATCCTTGAAGATACCGCGCCGACCTTGACACAATTCCATCAAAGTCCCCACATAGGTTTCTGGAGTGATCATCTCCACCTGAACATAGGGTTCTTCCACCTTTTCCTGTTTTTGGGGAGGGGGTAGCAAACTGGGATTTTCAATTTCAAATACTTCCCCATCAATAGTCGTAACTCGATAAACCACAGAGGGAGCAGTGGTAATTAAATCGAGGTCATATTCCCTTTCCAAACGCTCTTGGACAATTTCCATGTGCAGTAAACCCAAGAACCCACAACGGAAACCAAACCCCATAGCACTCGAAGTTTCGGGTTCATAGGAAAGGGCTGCATCGTTGAGTTTTAGTTTTTCTAAGGCTTCTTTCAAGTCTCCATATTGATCTGCATCTGTGGGAAATAACCCACAGAAGACCATAGGTTTTGCTTCTGTATAGCCTGGTAAGGGTTCTTGGGACGGTTTTTGCGCTAAGGTAATGGTATCGCCCACCCTAGCATCTTCTACGGCTTTGATCGCAGCAGCGAAATAGCCCACCTCTCCTGCGTGGAGTTCATCTACCTGAATTTGGTTAGGAGAGAGAACCCCTAATTCATCAATTACGTATTCTTTTCCAGAGGCCATCAAACGGACGCGATCGCCTTTTTTCACCCGACCATCCATGACCCGAAAATAAACAATAACCCCCCGATAGGCATCATAATAACTATCAAAAATTAAAGCTCGTAGGGGTTCATTCACCGTATCCTGGGGCGGAGGAACCAGATGAACGATAGATTCTAAAATCTCATCCACCCCAATTCCCGCTTTAGCAGAGGCTTTAATGATATTACTGCAATCTAGACCCACGACTTCTTCTATTTCATTGGCCACCCGTTCGGGTTCTGAGCCTGGTAAGTCAATTTTATTTAAAACTGGAATAATTTCTAAGTTATTTTCTAAGGCAAGATAAACATTGGCCAGGGTTTGCGCTTCTACCCCTTGGGAGGAATCTACCACTAATAAGGCCCCCTCACAAGCTGCCAAAGAACGGGAGACTTCATAGGAAAAGTCCACGTGGCCAGGGGTATCGATGAGGTTGAGGACGTATTTTTGACCATCTTTGGCTGTATAGTTCATCCGCGCAGCTTGGAGTTTGATGGTGATTCCCCGTTCCCGTTCTAGATCCATGTTATCGAGGAATTGCTCTTTCATCTGTCGTTGTGCGACAGTGTCGGTCACTTGCAACATCCGATCCGCTAAGGTGGACTTACCGTGATCGATATGGGCGATGATGGAGAAGTTGCGAATGCGAGAAACAGGAACGTCGGTCATAGAGGGTGTGGTTGGGGTGAGTTTGCAGAAATTAGCCTACTGTAACTTAATTGTAATATCGATTTTCCCAAAACGCTGCTAAGATTCTCTAAACTTGAAAGTAATTCTGCCATTTAGAAAATTATTAACAGTTTAATTTAGCATTATTTAGGGGTCATGATGATGATTATTGATGCTAGTCAACCCTCAGTTAAACCCCAAAAGGCAGTTATTTTTATTCCTGGGTTTAAATATCATGGTTTGTCTAACTTTCTATTAGATAAAACACAAAAAGAGTCCCGATTTTTTCAAGCTTATCGAGAATCAACTCAGGATAATCTTCAGATCAAGCAAGTCGGGTTAACTTCTTGTGTACTTGACATTTATGAGGTTGATTGGACAGAAGATATCCCCCAAGTTAGTTCTAATAATTTACAAAAATTATTCTTAAATATATTGTCTCAAAATGTTTTAAAAATTGAATTAAACTCAATCAAAATAATCAACTTGGTACTCATTGTTGGATTGATTACTGGGCAGAATTTGATTGGTATTGTACTAAAATTTCACTGAAATTATTTAAACCATCTCATTTAGAGAATGACATAATCATGACTAGATTACAACGAAATGAAGTATTTTATCCAATGAAAAATATTATTGATCGCTTTACAGGAAAATATCATTTAATTTATTTTGAAGATGAATCTTATGTGAAAAATGAACAAGGCGAACCAATTTCAGTTCTGGAGAGAATATTTAATCTTATCACCCAAATTAATGTTAATTGAGAACCAAATTTTGTTATTATAGTAGAAACTTTATATTTAAACATTCTCAGACAAAACCCATGGGAGAAACCATCACCCTATTATCTAAACGCGAAATTGAAAAAATGCGTCGGGCCGGACGTTTAGCAGCGCAGTTACTAGAACATTTGGCCCCCATGGTGAAACCTGGGGTAAGTACCTTAGAACTTAATGATGAGGCGGAAAGATGGACACAAGCTCATGGGGCAAAAAGCGCACCCCTAGGCTATCATGGCTTTCCTAAATCTATTTGCACTAGCATTAATCATGTCATTTGTCATGGCATTCCCAACGAAAAACAAATTCTTCAAGACGGGGATATTATTAACATTGATGTCACCCCAATTTTAGATGGTTATTATGGTGATACTTCCAAAACTTTTATCGTAGGAACCCCTTCCCCTCTGGCTAAAAAATTAGTAGAAGTGACAGAAAAATGTTTAATGCAAGCCATTGAAAGCGTTAAACCTGGGGGCAAAATTGGAGATATTGGGGCTGCTATCCAAGAATGTGCCGAACCTCAAGGCTTTTCAGTGGTGCGAGATTTTGTGGGCCATGGTATTAGTAATGTTTTTCATACGGCTCCTCAAGTTCCCCATTATGGTACCAGAGGAAAAGGGAAACGGTTACGGCCAGGTATGGTGTTTACGATTGAACCGATGATCAATGAAGGAACCTGGGAAGGGATTATTCTAGATGATGGTTGGACGGCTATTACCAAAGATGGTAAATTATCGGCACAGTTTGAACATACCATTGCCGTCACAGAAACGGGTGTGGAAATTCTAACCCTTTTAGAGTAATGGGATTAGCTTACACTAATGCTTTTGTCGCTTTAGCTGCCACAAACTTTGAACAGGTGGTGCAGTTTTATCATCAACTTTTATCCCAAACCCCTCACCCTTATCAACCCGGCCGTTATGCAGAATTTCAGCTTGTGGGGTTACGGTTAGGGATTTTTCAGCCAAAACCCACTCATCAAGAGGAGTTTAGCCACTCATTAGGAAGTGGGATCAGTTTGTGTTTAGAAGTCAAGAATTTAGAAGCAGCGATCGCCTTATTAATAGAGATGGGTTATCCCCCACCTGGAAGCATCAATACAGCATCCCACGGCCGAGAAATTTATGGTTACGATCCGGCTGGCAACCGTTTGATTTTACATCAATCAAGTTAAGAATTGCTGAGCCGCTGACCTTTTGAGAACGGAGATCAATGACTAAAAGTGAGTTAATGGGATACAGAATCAGAAAAACTCTCACTTTTAGACTAATAATAACAGTTCAAAAAAAATCAATCAAGAGAGGTTCGCCGCCCTTGGCCAAACAAAATTTTGCTAGACTCTGATGTAACGGTGGCTTCTGTTTTAAGTTCATGGGCGATCGCATAAGCCTTTTGTACTGCTGAACGATTTTTTATGGTTTCAAACCATCCCTTAACATGGGGAAAATCTGCCAAGTTTTGTTGTTGTTGTTGATGAGGCACAATCCAGGGATAGACTGCCATGTCTGCAATTGAGTAATCTCCTGCAATATATTTTTTGTCCTTGAGGCATTGATCAAGAACACCATAAAGACGTTCTGTTTCTTTGACATATCTCTCAATGGCATAGGGAATTTTTTCAGGGGCATAGTTACTAAAATGATGATTTTGCCCTAACATCGGCCCTAATCCCCCCATTTGCCAAAATAACCATTGCATCACTTCAACTTGTCCCCGGATGTCTGTAGGTAAGAATTTCTGTTTTTTTTGCGCTAAATACTGCAAAATTGCCCCTGATTCAAACACAGTAATGGGTTCTCCTGAGTCTTCGGGAGAGTGATCAACAATAGCAGGGATACGATTATTAGGGGAAATTTTGAGAAACTCAGGGGAAAATTGCTCTCCTTTGCTAATATTAATCAAATTGAGCCTATATTCTATCTGAGCTTCTTCGAGAAAGATGGTAATTTTATGGCCGTTGGGGGTTGTCCAATAGTAAAGGTCAATCATAATTGATAAAAAGGGTTGAATTTAGCAAATTTTTAGCAAGAAGAAGCCATTTAGACAGAATACCCCAGTGCTTGCTGAGGATAAGCGTCAAAGGCATTTAACAAACGCTCACGCCAAAGATACACTGGATCATCAGGATTGAGCAAGGATATAGGACAAATAGCCCTAGCCCACTGAAAAGGAGCAAAAGCCACATAATCAGCGAAATTTGGGGTTTCTCCTGCAAGATAGGGCTGATATTCTAGGGTTGCTCTTAAGGGGGAGAGACTATTTCTTAAACACTACCAATCCGTAGAGCTATAAAATACGCTTCAATCTATGATTAATCTTAGTCAAGCCAATAAAAAAACCGGGTTTTTCCAACAGATAAATATCCGAAAAAACCCAGTTAATTATCACTTTAACTGGCTTTATAGTAAGTAAACCAGAATAAACAGAATAATCCAAACCACATCAACAAAGTGCCAATAAAGTTCGGCTGCTTCCACCCCAAAAAAGGACTGACTGCTATAATGACCTTCTTGGCGAGAACGCCATAAAACAGCGAGAGTTAATAACAGTCCAAAAGTCACATGAAGACCATGAAACCCTGTTAAAGCATAGAAACAACTGGCAAATAAATTAGTGGTTAACCCCATCTCTAGATGGAAGTATTCATACATTTGGCCCATGAGGAAAATAATACCCATTACCGCAGTAATGCCGAACCAAAATTGTAACCCAGAAACATCATCTTTTTTAATGGCAGCTTGTCCTTTGTGCATGACAAAACTACTAGAAACAAGAATGATAGTATTAATCCCTGGTAACAATAATTCCAATTCAGGAGTACCTTCTGGGGGCCAAACAGGCATCACTGTTCGATAAATGATAAAAGCCGTAAATAAGCCCAGAAAAATTGCACTTTCAGCCACTAAAAATAGGGCAATACCAAACAGTCTGTGATCGGGATGACTACCATGATGGCCAGACTCTCCACCATGCTCAGTAACGGTGCCGTGGGGTTGTTGAATTGCTGATCCTTGCATAGCGAACTTAAGGGTTGAAATGATTTAATGACAAATGAGAACAGAAGAAAAAAAAGAGTAAGAATGTCAGACAATTAATTGTCAAAAGTAGGGGCATAAGAGATTATTTATGCCCACGAATGAAAGCAAAACTATTTCGAGTTAGCACCCACTTCCGCCAACATTTCTTCAACAGATTCTTCAGAATCCACCCCTTCAGAATCAGTACCATAATCGTAGGGGCCAGCCCATAAAATAGGTTCTTCATCGAAGTTTTCAATGGCAGGGGGAGAAGAAGTTTGCCATTCCAACGTAAAGGCCCGCCAGGGGTTACGTCCGGCTTTTTCTCCTTTAGTCAAACTGAGGAAAATGTTAATCACAAAGGGAACACTTGATAGGGCCAATATATAAGCACCCAAAGTACAAAGTTGATTCAAAGGTTGGAATTGAATGTCATATAACGCAATGCGACGATTCATCCCTAATAGCCCTAATTCGTGCATGGGCAAAAAGGTAATATTTAGCCCAATAAATATGAGAGCAAAGTGAGCTTTCCCTAAAGGTTCATTGATCATTCGTCCCGTCATTTTCGGGAACCAATGATAAAATCCTGCAAACAGTCCCATCGCTGCCCCCCCAAACAGGACATAGTGGAAGTGTCCCACCACAAAATAGGTGTCATGGACATGGATATCAAAGGGAAGTGAGGATAACATAACCCCAGTTAATCCCCCCATCACAAAGGTGGCCACAAACCCTACACCAAACAACATAGCCGTGTTGAGGTTTAATTTACCGCCCCAAATAGTCGCACACCAACTAAAGACTTTAATCCCGGTGGGAACGGCAATCAACATGGTAGCGGCCATGAAGAAGATTCGCAACCAGCCAGGAGTTCCACTGGTAAACATATGGTGGGCCCAAACGATTAAGCCAAGGAAACTGATGGCTAAACTGGAATAGGCGATCGCACGATAACCAAAGATGGGTTTACGGGCATGAACGGGTAGAACTTCAGAAATTACCCCAAAGAAGGGTAAGATCATGATATAAACGGCAGGATGGGAGTAAAACCAGAACATATGCTGGTAAACCACCGGATCACCCCCTCCTGTGGGATTAAAGAAGCTAGTTCCTGCAATTAAATCAAAGGATAACAGCACTAAGGCCGCTGCTAATACAGGGGTGGATAAGAGAATCAAAGCAGAAGTGGCCAGCATTGCCCAACAAAATAGGGGCATACTGTGCAAATCCATATCTTTGATCCGCATTTTCAAGATGGTGGTAATAAAGTTAATTGACCCCAAAATTGAGGAAGTTCCCACCAATAATACGCTTAAAATCCAAATTTCTTCGCCCCAGACCCCACTAACTAAACTGAGGGGGGGATAGGAAGTCCAACCCGATTGAGCGGCCCCTTCAGGGAGGAAGAAACTGAGTAGCAGGAGAATACCTCCAGGGGGAGTTAACCAAAACGCTACCGCATTGAGGGTAGGAAAAGCCATATCATCGGCCCCTACCATTAGGGGGATCAGATAGTTGGCAAAAGCGGCCCCTGCGGGTACGATCCATAAGAAGATCATGATCGTGCCATGAATGGTCATGAATTGGTTATACATGACGGGGGTAACGAAATCGGGATCGGGGGTTGCTAATTCGGTACGAATAATTTCAGCAAAGGCCCCACCGACGAAGTAGAAGACGAAGGAAGTGACGAGATATTGGATACCAATCACCTTATGATCCGTGCAGAAGGTGAAATAATCCGTCCATTTCCTTTGTTGGTGTTCCATTTGGGTTGATTCGACAGTAATTGTCATAGAAGGTTCAATGAATCGATAGAATTCCTTAGAAATGGTGATGGTGGCCGACTAATTGGGCCACAGTTTCCGATTTGATACCCATTTCTTGAGCATAAGGGCTTAAGAATTCCCCATCGGAGAGGGTTTGGGGATTCACAGGGATGGTTTCATCCAAACGGGCCTCTTGAACGGGTTTATTGCTTTCTTCCCATTGGGCGTAAGTCTCTGCATTCTCGACGTAGAGAACAGATTTCATGCCACCATGATAGGCCCCGCATAATTCAGCACAGATGATGGGGTAGTTGCCTTCAAGGTTCGCTGTAAAGCCGATAATTGCTTCCCGTCCAGGGATCGCATCTTGTTTTAAGCGCAGTTGAGGAACCCAAAAGGCGTGGAGAACATCTCCCGCGTTGAGGTTAAGTCTTACTGGTCTATCTTTGGGAACATGGAGTTCACCGGAGACAATACCCGTATCAGGATAGGTAAAAATCCAAGCGTATTGAATGGCCTTGACCTCCACGACTAAGGGAGGGTTGTCGCCGTTTTCATCGAAAGATCTGCCAATTCCCAAGGCAAGCTGATGATTATGCCCCTCCATGGCGATTTGTTGAGGGCCCGCATTACCAGAAGTCATGGGATCAAGTCCCCCCATATTGTTATAAGCCTCGAAGCTATAGATGGCAAGGATAAAAACAATAATGGTAGGAATGGCTGTCCAAAGGATTTCTAAAGGGACATTGCCTTCAATGGGGGGGCCATCGGTTTGATCCCCTTGACGGCGACGAAATCTAATGACACTGTAGATGAGAACCCCTTCTACTAACAGAAAGAGGAAGGTGGCAATGGTCATCATAAAGCTGAATATATTGTCCACCTGTTTTGCATCCTCAGACGCAGCTACTGGCATCAGGCCATGATTTTGACCATACCAAAGACTGATTAAAGTAATGAGGACACCAACGATTAGGGTGATAATGTTACTTGGAATCTTCACAGTTGTTGATGGGGGGTAGACGATTACCTATCTAATAACGGTAAGGCCAACTTCTGGAAATGATGAGGTTTTTTAGGACAGATTTAAGGATCTTTTGTTTTTCTTTAGGATCTTATGGGGTCAGGGTTTCAGGGAATTGGGAAGATTAGATTAAGGGGAGATAATCGAGTTTTTTTTTTGATAAGCGATCGCTTGCTAATTTTTGTTTTTTTTAAGGTTTAAAGGGGCGAAAAAAGTCCACTATCAGTTTTTTGTGGGAATTGGTGCGGAGAAGTCAATATACCCTAACAGGTGTTAGATGATAAATACAGGCAAGTTTAGCAGCCGTTTTCAGATCATTTTGACGTAAGGCTAAACGTACATTATCTAATTTTTCAGCATCTTCAAGAGATAAATAAGGCGACCATTCATCATCATTGTAAGTCATGGTTACTTCAATTTCTGCCATATATTCTCCTTCATGAATAATTTTAGTTTGAATTTTAGTTTTCATCTTTTTCTCCTCATAAAATTGTTTTTCCAAAGGTTAGGATCTGGTCGATAAGCTGTAATTAAAACCGCAGGAGATTCAGCATTTTTAGGAATTCCCCAGAGAACATGAATCGGCTGATTTTGAGCGTCTTTTTGTAAGACTAACACACAAGCTCCTTTAGGATAATCGGGATAGTCTTCTATAATTTTAGCCTCTATTATACTATTAATAATATCTCTGACAAAAATATTGTCATTAGCCAGTTCATCATAACCATGTGCTGATATTTTAATCTCCTGATTTTTAACGAGTTTTAGAATTTTTGTAAATGTCTGACTCATATAATTAAATATTAATTTCACATTGTTGGGTTTCATGGTTAAAGCCAACTGATGAGATGGATGATCATACTGTCATAAAAGTAATTTTGCTTCAGTTTACATTTTCATTATGGCTCTCTTCTTGACTTATTGTCACGCTTTAGTATTGGGATGGTTTTATACCGAACGTTCAGTACATAATTTACCCTAAAATGCCAAACAACTTGGATTAACATTAGAAGATTTTCAATCCAATTATCGTGGACTTTACGAGCTTTATATGGACAATAAAGTTATTATGCTGCGCCTTATACATATAAACAATGTGCATTTGTCTTGAGATTTGAACAAACAATAAAGAATAAAGTGAGCAATGCCCACCCTACATTAATAATAGTATAAGGCCTCAAAGAATTAGTTCAATTGTCAAATCAACTTAAAAGCTGAACAGTTTATTCAGCTTCTCCCCCAATTACTACATCATTAATTCTTAAACTTGGGCCCCCACAACCAACAGCTAAACCACTTTGTCCCCCTTTACCACAACCCCCAGATTCATCCCAATAAAAATCATCGCCGATCGCCTCAATATTTGCTAAGGTTTTAAACACATTGCCCGACAAAGTAACATCTCTAACGGGTTCAGCAATTTGCCCATTTCTTATCATCCAAGCTTCCCCTGCACTAAAAGTAAACATCTCTCCATTTGTCATTCCTCCTAACCAATTTTTAGCATAAACTCCTTCTTTAATGTTCAAAAATAAATCCTTAACTGGGGTATTTCCTCGCTCGATCCAAGTATTAGTCATCCGAACTAAAGGAGGATAATGATAATTCAAACAGCGAGCATTTCCGGTCGGATGTTCTTCTAATTTTCCTGCGGTTTCACGGGAATGTAATCGCCCCACCATGACACCATTTTCAATTAATTGGGTGGTAGTTGCGGGGACACCTTCATCATCATAAAAATAACTACCGCGATGCCCTTGAGGTGCTGCCCCATCAAAAATTTGTAAACTTTCTGGGCCGAACGTTCGGCCCAGACTCATCACTTCCAAAAGATCGGGATTTTCGTATAACATATCCGCTTCGGAGAGGTGGCCAAATGCCTCATGAACGAACAAACCTGTTAAAACGGGGTCGATCACCACTGTGTAGCGATCGCCTTTGACGGGGGGCAAAATTAGAGCATTGACGGCCCGTTTACCGGCCCCTTGTACCTGTTCATCCAATCTCATTAAATCTTCATAACCGCGCCGTGATCCGGTGGTTTCCCTTCCTGTTTGCACCTTATCCCCATTTCTCGCAGTGGCCGAAAAACGCATTTCGAGATCGGCCCATGATTGCTCAATTAACGTGCCTTCTGATGTGGCTAAAATAATGTTTTGGGTACTGTCTCCATAACGGACGGTAGTGGTGGTAATTTGGTCGCTAAGACGGCGTAAAATGTCGTTATAGTGGTCACACAGTGCCTTTTTTTCTGATAAGGGAACCTGACGGGGATCTCGTCCTGTGAAGGGTAACTGACAGGTTGCTTGAATGGGGTCAATAGGTGCGAGTATAGTTTCCTCATCTCCTACCATTCTTGCTGCGGCGATCGCTTCTTCTATGCGTTGAGGTAAGGTAGATAATTGGTTAAAGGTGGCAAACCCCCACCCTCCTTTATAACAGGCTCTGACTTGTCCTCCTGTAGAAATGCCTTCGCTGAGGGTATCTATTTTGTCTCCCCGTAACATGATGCTGGTGCCTTGGGAGGTTTCGAGACGAATGGCTAAATAATCCACGCGATCACGGTTTTTGGTAATTAAATCAGTGAGGATGTTCTTATAGTTAGCAAGATCAGTCATAGTTGCAGAGTAGAATTCTAGTAACGTTTTAATACCCTTTTGCATTCTAGGTTCACCCGTTTTGGCGACGGAACCAAAATAAACGATTAAATATACGATTAATTTTGCGATAAACCAGGTAGTTCATAAAGTATTTTCTTTTCAATAACGATAATTCATCGTGTATGGGATCTTTGATCTCTTTTCTAGAACTCAAACCGCCACCACTGAAACCAGCAATAGTTAAATCTAAATAGTAAACTTTTGTACTGGAAAAAAATCTCATATTCATTTCCCAGTCAGAACAAACTGGATATTTGAGGTTATACTTTCCCAATCTTTTAAAAAGAGAACGCCTGTAAAAAATAGACTGATGGCAAATGTTTCTTCGTAACAATTTTTCTAGATTAAATTCACCGTCATAAATTTGACCAGCTTTACCTAAACCAATAATATCATCTAAGATTATAACATTGCCATACAACAAACCAATTTCCTCTGGAATAGAGCCTGTAAAAATCTTTTGGAAGGTATTATTCTCATAAATTAGATCATTACTTCCTAAAAAGAGTAGCCATTCTCCACTAGACATATCTATACCTTTATTCATCGCATCATAAGGACCATCATCTTTTTCCGTAAGGAATTTTATAAATTCAAAACGCCTACAATATTCCCGAATGATGTTAATTGTATTATCATTGGAACTTCCATCAACAATGCAAATTTCATAGTCCCTATAGTCTTGATTAATTATTGATTCAAGAGAAGTGGCAATGGTTTCTTGAGAATTATATGTTGGAATAATAACTGAAATTTTTGTCATGATTATATAAATACAAATACTGATCAGAAATATTGCTCCGATTGAACATTCTAGGCATCGCAGCATAGAGAAATATCTGGTTCTAAACCTAATCTTTTTAATTCTTGTCGAATATAAGTAAAGTCATCACTTTGATTTCTGGGGAACAAAGTTCTACGGTATAGAAACTCTACTAAAAATGTCGGACTAATCTGAAATAAATTCCAAACATATATAACCTTGTCATGAAATTTATTGGTTTCTTTAATCCCTGCTCTTAATTGCTGTCTTTTATAAATAAAGAGAAGTTTTTCTAGACGCAATCGTTGGTAAAATTCAGGATTATATTTCTTAAGAATCGGTAAAGCTGCTTGCACCATTTCTATAAATCGAACTTTCTGATCTGAAGTTTTATGTGCTTCAATATTAGTTGATTGTTGGGAATGAATACGCCATGCTACTAGAGTCTCTGGAATGTGCAAAGTATTACAGACTAAAGCAGCCCGCATTCCCCATTCAAAATCTCCTTCTGGTCCCCAATCTGAACGAAATAATCCTACTTTATCGAACACCGAACGGCGAATTAATAACTGTAATGGACCAAAATAAACTGTACCAAGAGCGCAGTAAAGAATCCCATCATAAGGAGCGAAACGAATATGACTTTTATTTATTAAGTCACCGTAAAACTGTGAGGATGCTAATCTCTCCCAATATCCTTTTAATGTTTTCCCCTTAGTATCAATTATTTCACACTTTACATGACAGATATCACATTCGGGATATTTCTCTAACCCTCCTATCATTTTTTCCAAACAATCGGGCTTCATTGTATCATCATTAGTAGCAATGTAAATATACTCCCCACGAGCTAAACGAATACAATTATTCCAGTTTACATATATTCCTTCTCTCGGAGCTTGAGAAATCTTCAAACGAGAATCTTTTTGGGCAAATTCTTCGATCAATTGCCAAGCACCATCATCTGAATAGTTATCAATAATGACTAATTCCCAGTCAGTAAAAGTTTGGTTAAGTATTGTCTGAAGTCTTTCTTCCAGGTATTGTCTATTGTTCAGACTCGGTAAGACTATTGAAATTTTAGGAGTTTTAAGGTGTTCCATTAGGTTTTTAAATCGGCGTTGCTGAATAAACAGTGACGGAAAAAACTAAAGTGTTTCCGCCATCTAGATCATGAAATACTGTTTTATTTTACCTCTCACGACACAAGATTTACAAGAGATGTAGTCAACCTATCCTAATTATCGTCTAGAACTGGTGGATGGGGAAATTATTAGTATCAGACTTATAGCCTGTTGAGTTTGATTAATCTATCTAACAAAAGCTACTCTCCTTTTGCCAATACTTATAAGCACTATAGGCTAACGTCACCACTCCTGTCAGGATAGCAGATTCATCAACTTCAAATAAAGGATGATGCAAAGGATGATTTAACTTGTTAGGAGAACCGACTCCTAAACGGAACATACTACCTGGGGCTTGTTGTAAATATAAAGCAAAATCCTCAGCCCCTAAAGAGGGTTCAGGCAGAATTTCAACATTATCATTTCCCCAAGCTTCCCGACTTGCACTTTCCAAAATTTGAGTTAAATGAAGATCATTTTGAACCGAAGGAACACCCCGACGATAATTCATTTCATACTTAGCATTATAAGTATTACAAACATTAGAAATAATTCCCTCGATCCACTGTGGTAAGTTAGCATGGGTATCAGGATGCAGCGATCGCACAGTTCCGGCCATTCTCACCTGATCAGCGATCACATTGGGGGCCCGGCCACCGTTAATTTGTCCAATGCTTAACACCAAGGGACGTAAGGGGTTTTGAGTGCGACTAATGGCTTGTTGTAGAGTCGTAATAACTTGAGAGGCGATCCAAATGGCATCGATCGCCTCATGGGGACGGGCCCCGTGGCCAGACTCTCCTTGAATAAAGATTTCAATATCATCAGCAGCGGCCGTTAAGGCCCCGTAGCGAATGCCCACAGAACGCGCAGGAAGGGACGGAAAGACATGAAGACCCAAAATGCCCTTAACATCCCGCATCACCCCGTCTTGCACCATCCAGCTTGCGCCCTGAGCAATTTCTTCGGCGGGTTGAAAGATAAAGCGAATGTTCCCTGGCAAATGTTCCCGCAATTGAGATAAAATCATGGCCGTTCCTAAGCCAACTGTTGTGTGGACATCGTGGCCACAGGCGTGCATTACACCAGGTTTACGGGAAGCGAATTCGAGTTTTGTGTGTTCCTCAATGGGTAAAGCGTCCATATCGGTGCGAATGGCTAAAATGTCTGTTGTTGTGCCATTTCCTCCTAAATTCCCGACAACCCCCGTCTTGCCTACTGCTTCTTGAACATGGATACCACAAGAAGAAAGTACCCCCGCGACATAGGCCGCTGTCTGGTATTCTTGGCCACTTAATTCGGGGTGGGCGTGAAGATGACGGCGAATTTCTATCAGTCTAGGAAAAAGGTTTTCTGCTAGGTCTTTTATTTGAGAAAGCATTGATAATAATTATAGAAATTGACACAGGATTATTTTATCCTAGAGATTATGATTTCTATTTTAGGATAAATCAAGATTATTGTTCCATTTTCACTTATCTAAATTTTGGGGTAATTTATTCTCTGATCATTACCCCATTACCATTATTTGTTAAACCAATTTCAGTACCTGATATTGCCAGGGAGAAAAATCCAGATAAAGTAAATTATCCCTATCAACTTCGTAACAAGTAGGACTCATCATGTCCTGAAATTGTACCCTTTGGCCCGCTAAATCTGACCAAGGAAGGCCTAGAGAACATTGACTTTGATTTGCGGCATAATTGACCACAATAATCACTCGTTCGCCCTGATTTTCTTGCCAACCATAGGCAATAAAACAATCCCAAGTCCAATTATCTTCCCAGGCCGGTTGACATTGCAATAATTGCCATTTTCCCTCCCGAACCGCATTTAAACGCAACCCTTCGAGAAGTTGGCGGTAAAACCCTTGTAAGTCGTGATGATTGGGTTGTTGGGGTCCTCGTCCCAGGTGAACCGATATTTTCTGAGTCCATCCCTCTAACTGTCCCTGGTGGAAAAAACGCAACCCTGGACAAAAATGGGTTAAAACTGCCGCCGCTTGATGAACAGCCGGATCAAAGGTTCCTGCGGCCCTAGGTTCATCATGATTTTCCAAAAAACGGGCGGATTTACTCTGATAATCAAGATCGGCCCAAAAATGTTCTCGAACGGGACGAGGAGACTGATCTCTCAGGTGATCATACAATCGTTTATCGTAGGTATAATCAAAGCCTTGTTGCTGCAATGTCCATTCTAGATCCCAGTAAACCTCGGCCATGAAGATAAAATCAGGATTTTGTTGCCGTACCTGGGGGATCGCTTTGGGCCAAAAGGGTTCGGTGGCAATACCCCAAGTCCGCTCAAAAATTTCGGGTAACATTAACATGGCCATGTCACAGCGTAACCCATCACACCATTGACCAATGGTTAATAATTCATTGATCAGGGCAGTTTGCAGGTCTGAATTGCCATAATTAAGTTGTAGGGTGTCTGGCCAACCATCAAAATAGGGATCACGACCATAAGCAAAAATTCTCGACCCTTGGGGAGAGTCTATCTTAATATAATTTTGGGGTTGTTCATTGAGTAAGGTTTCGTCACCAGGAATATAATAATCAGGAAAAGTGTGAACCCAATCATGATCGGGGGCTGTATGGTTAGGAACAAAATCTAACATCAACTTGAGGCCCCGTTGATGTAGGCGATCGCCCAGACGAATTAATGACTCCGGTTCCCCCAAATTGGCATTTAAGGTATAACCTGTAATGGCAAACCCTGACCCACAGATATCATCTTCGTGTAAGTCGGGTAAAAGTTCTTGATATTCAGCCAACCATTGGGGGTTAGTGCGAGAGACTTGACGGGCCATTTCTCCTGTTTGCCAGATACTGAGAAAATAAACCCAATCAAACCCTAAATTAGCGAGGCGATCGAGTTCTCTATCTGGGATGTCATCTAAGGTAGCTTGACGGCCGAGTTGACGAGAGAGTTGATTTAGCCAGACACGAGTATTGATCTGATAGAGAGAAGGATGAAGATTATTAGGCATGATTGTTTATTTTTGCTGTAGGGGTCAACGGCCGTTGACCCCTAGGGGTTTATTGTCCTTGGAACTTGCGAATGGCATCGAGTTCAATATCCGAACTCCCTAGGAGTTCCTTCACCACATCAGGGGTTAAAATGCCCGATCTTTGGATTAGGGAAGCCACACACCCCGTCCAACCCGTTTGGTGACTCGCCCCAATGCCAGCCCCATTATCTCCATGAAAATACTCATAAAACAGCACTAGATCGCGCCAGTGGGGGTCTTTTTGGAATTTTTCCGCAGACCCGTAAACGGGACGGTTGCCATTGCTATCCTTTAAGAAAAGGCGAGTCAGTCGTTCACTCAGTTCCAGGGACACTTCCAATAAGTTCATGTACTGTCCTGATCCTGTGGGACATTCTACCTTGAAGCCATCACCATAAAAGGTATAGAGTCGCTGTAATGCTGTCACGAATAACATATTAACAGGCATCCACACCGGGCCACGCCAGTTGGAATTACCCCCAAACATTCCTGTATTCGAGTCTCCTGGTAGATAATCGACTCGAAATTCTTCTCCTGCATGGTGAAAGATAAAGGGATGATCCTCATGATAACGAGAAAGAGAACGAATGCCATAGGGACTGAAAAACTCGTTTTCATCGAGCATTCGTGCCAACACTTTACGCAGTTTCTCCTCAGTGAACACTGACAGCATATAGCGACCGGCGGCCCCTTGTTTAATGGGAAGGTGTATATTCTCGATCAGATCAAAATGACGAGTCCAAAAAGCTTCAGCCCGCTTGTAGAAGTGAGGTAATTTGGCGATATCATCTGCGTCAAAAATGGCCACAGCAGCAAGAGGTAAGAGTCCTACCAGCGATCGCACTTTCAGGCGCATGGCTGTTCCATCGGGCAACTTCAAAACATCATAGAAGAACCCGTCTTCTTCGTCCCACATTTCGTCTTTATTGTCTCCCCGGCGATCCATGGCCCCGGCGATCCACATGGTATGCTCAAAGAACTTACTGACAAATTCTTCATACAGAGGATCGTGGAGGGCAAGTTCTACGGCAATGCGTAACATCTGTTGACTAAAAAAGACCATCCATGCGGTTCCATCTGCCTGTTCTAAAGAGCCTCCTGTGGGTAAGGGAGAGCTACGATCAAAGACCCCAATATTATCGAGTCCTAAAAAGCCCCCTTCAAAGGCGTTGTTACCGTCGCTGTCTTTGCGGTTCACCCACCAAGTAAAGTTAATCAGCAATTTTGAGAAGGCATATTTGAGAAAGTCCAGATCCCCTTTACCTCCATTACGGGCCTTGTCCATTAAATAAATTTGCATGGTGGCAAAGGCATGAACGGGGGGGTTAACATCGCTAAAGTTCCACTCATAGGCGGGAATTTGACCATTGGGGTGTATATAGTCGTTCCGCAACATCAAGTCTAACTGTTCTTTGGCAAAGTCTGAGTCAACGATGCCCAAGGGCAACATATGAAAGGCGAGATCCCAAGCGGCAAACCAAGGATATTCCCATTTGTCGGGCATGGAAATAATGTCGTCGCTGTACATATGGAACCATTCACCGTTGCGGATTTGGCTTCGTTGTTCTGATCCCAATAACGGATTGATATTATGTTCTTCTAGCCATTTATCGACATCATAGTAGAAATATTGTTTCGTCCACAACATCCCCCCTAAGGCCTGACGCATCACATTAATACGGTCTCGCTGCGGGGATGCGACTGCATCGCTGTCGGATTTGATGGACGGAGGGATCACTGAATCATAAAAGGTATCCGCTTCTTGTAAACGGGTCCCAAATGTGCTTTCAAAGGTGGCAAAAGGATCGTCTATTTCACTAGGGGCAGTTTTCGTGAGACGTAAAGAGATCACTTCCGTTGCTCCGGCTTCTACGGTTAAGTGATAATGGGGAGAGCATTTAGTCCCTGTTTGACTGGGATTTACCCCGTCTCGTTGTCCATTAACGACATAGTTGTTGATACCATCTTTCACGTAGTAACTAGGATTAGGCGCACCAAACAGACGGGCATTATTGGTTTCGTTCTCGGTGAATAATAGGGGAACGGTTCGGTCACAATAAAGATAATAGTCTGTTAGAAGTTCTTGGAACAATGGATCGGTATGATGAGCATGGATCGCACTGTTTCCCACTTTTTGAATAATGGGTTTTACTCCTCCATCGGCCCAAGACCAAGTATTACGAAACCACAAAGTAGGCAATACATCAATGTTTGCTGTTTCTGGCCCCCGATTAGCCACACTAATTTTAATTAAAATATCTTCAGTATCTGCTTTTGCATATTCCACAAAAACATCAAAATAACGGTCATCATCAAAAATGCCTGTATCAAGCAATTCATACTCTAATTCATCCCGACTCCTTTGTTGATTAGTTTTGACTAAATCTTCATAAGGATACTCTGCTTGAGGATATTTGTAGAGATACTTCATGTAAGAATGAGTCGGGGTACTATCGAGATAAAAGTAATATTCTTTGACATCTTCCCCATGATTTCCTTCACTATTTGTTAACCCAAATAACCGTTCTTTCAGAATCTGATCATTGCCATTCCATAAGGCTAAGGCAAAACACAGAATTTGATGATCGTCACTAATACCTCCTAGTCCATCTTCTCCCCAACGATAGGCCCGTGATCGCGCTTGATCGTGAGAAAAATAATCCCACGCATTGCCATCATCACTATAATCTTCTCGCACCGTCCCCCATTGTCTTTCACTTAAATAAGGGCCCCATTTTTTCCAGGATACACCTTCTGCACTTGCTTTTAATCGGGCGTTTTCAGCATTTTGATTCGTAGCGGCCATAGAATTTCTCGACTTTTGGGAGCTAGACCCCAGGAAGTTAATGACTTCTTTTATAGCAATCAATTCTGTCCTTATCAATCCATAAATTACGAGAGTTTAGCGGTAATTTCTGACTCAATCTAATTATTCCTTGTTTTTGCTTGATTTGTCGATTAATGTAATTTTTGTGATGAGATTTGAACACAAAAATCAATAAAGATTTAATCTTAACAATTTTACTCAATTGTTAAGATTAAATTAACAAATCAATCTCATTCAGTTCCCTAGGTAGACTACCTTAAAAAGATTTTGTTTTGGTTAAGATATTTTATCTATACTGGTTAAGTAATTAGTAGACTCTTGAATAAGATAGCTTGATTGTAATAAAGACAGTCGGTTGTTGCGAATTTAACCCTTGTATTACTATGATTTCTGATCCTTCATCATCTCAAAAAAATCTGAACATAAATATTGATGCAACAAATCCAGCATTTCTTCAAGGGTTAGATCATTGGTTGCAATTAGAATTAATTAGCGAGCAACAAGTCAAAGAAATTTGTGAAACTCATTTATGTTGTTCTTTACCTAAATCTGCTATAGTAACCAGCGGGGAAGACAAAAAAATGGTAGAGGTTACTTCCCTTTCCTTTACTCCCCAAGCAATTCTCTCCGCACTCACTTCATCCCTTCAACAATTCAGTTATTTTATCAAAGAAATTGGGCAAGGATTTAGAGAAGAATTAAGTGTCCGTTGGTTGCTATTTTTAGGAGTTTTTCTCGTTGTTACTTCCTCCGGTTTATTAGCAGCAACCCAATGGCAAAATTTACCAAATTTTCTACAATATATTATCTTATGGGGATACACCCTGAGTTTTTGGGGGATGGGATATAGGACAACTAAAAAACACCATTTAAGGTTGACTTCTAAAACCTTAACGGCCATCTCTTGGTTACTCATTCCCATTAATTTTTGGGCTATGGATAGCTTACAATTAGGAGATAATTGGGCAGAATTAGTTCTCAGTATCATTGCTTCTACTAGTTTAATTAATATTCTTGTTTCTTACAGCAAACGGCATCATCGCTGGCTGATTTTTATTAATATTTTAATCCTAAGTTGTTTAAATTGGGGATGGAATTTTACCAATTTTCCTTTATTAGCGATTTATAGTGCCATCTTGACAACGGTTTTAATTTTAAGGTTTTTGAGAATTCCCCATACTGTGACTCGTTATTCTCTAGATTTAGAGAAAGGGTTTATTGTTTACAACCTTTTTGTTTTACTATTGCGAGGAATTTTTATTACCCATCTTCCTGTTAAAGAATTGAGCTTAGGAATTGGAATTTTAGGTTGGTTATTACAACGAAAAAAACCGCTTATTACCTATAGTTTTACACCGTTTTTAGAAGTTATTGGCATAGTTTTGCTCTTTTGTGGTTGGTTAGCAGGAATAAAAGAGTCATGGCCTTGGCAATCAACTATTGTGAGTTGTTTGGCCATACATTTTTTTAGTCAAAGATTGCGTCGAAATTGGCAAAAACGGGATTTATTCGCTATTTTTATGATTGGGTTACAAGGACTATTTTTGTTAGATCGATTATGGCCTTTAGTCTTGCGCCAACAGATGCTAGAATGGGCAGCAAATATCTCTAATACGGCTAAGTTTGCTCCGGCTATTTATAGTATTATTTTCTTTCCTTATGTTGTAATTTTTGCTATTTTTACCCAGTGGATTTATCGCAAATCACAGCCAAAACTTGGGCAATTTGGCGATTACTTAATCCTCATTATGACTATCGTTTTATCAGGGATTGCTTTTGTTAATCCTTTATGGCGATCGCTTGATTTACTATTATCTACAGCAACACTAATTTATCTCAGTCGTCACCCCAGTCCGATCAGATTTCTATTAATTTATATTACCAATATTTGTGGTATTTTAGGCATTTGTGCCTTTATTTATTGGCGATTTCCCTCTTTTTCGACAAGCCAATGGTCACAAGTTTTCTTAGGATTGATGTGTTTGTTATGGCTAATTGCTAATATTAATATTCCTAGGTTAAAAATTTATCAGAATAGTAGTCGCTATTTAGGCTTTATTTTAGGGGGATTAAGTTATCTTTTATTATGGCCAAATCTTGAAAGTTTTCTGAATAATGGAATACCTCAACCTGTGGTTTTATGGTGGTTTCTTACCCCCCTAGCTTTAACTGGCGTTGCTATCACTAATTTTAAAGGATATAAAAAGCGAAGAAGAGCAGCATTCTTAAGCACTTATTCCTTGATTTTAGCCCAATCTCTCACCCTTTGGCAACCTTATATTAGATTAATTGGGTTAGGTATTGGAGCAGTTTTAATGTTAGTCAATAGTTACTTTTTTCTTAATCCATTTGCGGCGAGAATTCAAATTGGTTTTACCATTAGTCTGGGAATTTTTAGCTTATGGCAAACTTTTGAAGGAAACTTAATAGAATTCCTTGATTTCCCAGGTACTATTTTAGATGATGGATTTCTTTTAATGGCACTTTGGGGGTTAAGTCGTTGGTTACAAAGGTTTCATCATCCCCTAGCAATTATTTATACAAAAGCAACTAATAGTTGGGGAATTCTTGCCTGTCTTGTTCTTTTATTTCGCTTTAGTTTAATTGGATTTTTAATTATCTTTGATAGTCACTCTGCAATCAGTTCCACTTGGCAACATCTCGTTGCTCCTTCTATTATTATCATAATGATTATTTTTTGTCATGGAAAAAATCTGAATAATTGGGCAATTTGTGGGATAACTTGGGCTTTAGAACTTTTGATTATTCATAGTATTTTATTGGGAGAATTTGCTTGGTTTAAAATTAGTATTATTAATCTTATTATTGCTGGATTAACCTTAATTATAACTCAGAAGTTAAGCTGTAAATTTCCTAGCTTATCCTCGATTATAAGCTTTCAATTATTACCTCTATTTTTTGCTATATTTTCAATTCTTTGGCGACTCAATTATTTTAGTTACTATACAGGATTAATAACGATTGTAGCTGCCTTAATTGGGGTTGGGGTTGGTTGTCGTTTTCCTCAACAAAAGGTTTATAGTTATCTTTCTTTTAGTTTGCTCACCCTTGGGGTTTATGAATGGCTTATTTATGGAATAATAAAAGACAGCGAAATAAATTTATTAAATCGTTTATTATTAATCGCCTTAATTACCGCAATTATCGCCTTAATTTACCGTGTTTCTGCTTGGATTGTGGGGTTAAAAGGATATCAAACTTTTTTGAATTTAAGGTTAGAAGAGATCTCAATAATTGCTCATATTCATTGGGGGATTGCGTCAAGTTTAAAAACCGTTGTGATTGCTTCAGCAGCGATCACTTTTCTCCTGACAGATGTCACTCCTTATTTGAATCCTATTAATGTTTCTATCAGTCTAATTTTATCTTTTTATGCGTTTATTCAAGGGCGAGATCAGAATAATATTACGAGAGCATCTCAAACATTTGTCTTCAAAGATTTATGGGTATATATTGGGTTGATTGATATGATAAGCACGTTTATATTTATGCGTTTAATTTGGAGAGAATTAAGCGTTTTTGATTCAGCTTATGCTGGAATTTTTGGGATTATTGCTTTTGTTATCTATTATTTACCTTGGGGAAAGTTAGGATGGAATGCTCAACCTTGGAAACAAATTTCTTTATTAATTCCGAGTTTATTAGCATTGATCACAACAAGAGATATTTCCTATGAAAGTTTATTATTAGTAGCTATTTTTTATCTACAAGTAGGGATCAATCAAAATAATCTTCGCTGGAGTTATATTAGTTTAGGATTTGTCGATTGGGCAATTATTCGTTTTCTTTATGAAAATCAGTTATTAAATGATCTAACAATTTCCTTGGTTATTGGTTCATTTATTCTTCATATTGCTCAATTTGATAGCAGTTTTAGACATGGTTTAAATCCCAAAAAACGTTATTTTTTACGTCTATTAGGTATGGGAATAATCAATATAACTGCTCTGGTTTTTTATCAAACATCTGGAATCATCCCATTGCTGATTAGCTTAGGAACAATAACCTGGGGATTAGGATTAAAAATTAAAGCATTTCTCTATGTGGGAACCATCACATTTATGCTGACAGTTTTGTATCAATTAATTGTCTTAAGTGTTGAATATGCTCCTCTGAAATGGTTCCTAGGATTAGGCTTAGGTATTCTTCTAATTATCTTAGCTGCCATCTTTGAAAAAGGAAGAAACAAAATTCTCTCCCTTTGGCAAACTTGGAAAGACGCTTTTCGTCAATGGAAATAATTATTTTTTAAATGACTATTCTGCTGATATTTCTTTGGGGGGAATTTGCTCACGAGTAATAATCATCATCTCAAAGAAATTACGAATTACATCAGGTTGAATTGTGACAATACCATCCTTGCCAAAATAACGATTAATCATCTCAACATAGCGAGAATCACCTGTTAGATAACCATCCATCATTTTCGCAATAGTATAGTTAACCAAATTCAAAAAAGTCGAATCATTTTCAGGAACCATACAAGCAATTCCATGTCTAAAATAAGACTCATTCGGCACGACTTTATAAGCATCAGGATTGGCTAATGTTTGCCGCATTCCTTCTAAAATAGTGCCATCAAAAGCAAACCCATCAATTTTACCGTCTGCTACTGCTTTTAACCCTTCTTCTAGACTATTAAGATTAACAATTGTCACCTGAGATTCAATCACTTTAATGGCTTCTTGACGCAGGGAATTTTTAACAATACCAATCCGTTTACCTTTAAAAGATTCCGGGGAAGATAAATTACTCTCTTTCTTGACTAATAACTTAATCCCTGATACGGTGTAAGCCAAAGAAAAATCAACGAATTTATCCCGTTGCCAAGTAAAAATTGTATCACAAACAATATCTATCTCTCCGTTAATAACACTTTGAATGCGATCACCAATTTCATCATCTACCACAATATTAAGTTTAACTTTTTTTCCAAGATCTTTTTCTAACTGTTCCCGAATTAATTCAATTAAATCCATAGAATAACCCGTTAACTCTTCTTTATCGTTCACATAGGAATAGGGAACTAAATCAACCCTCGCGCCAACGGTTAATGTGCCTGTTCTCGCTACCCTTTCAATCACAGTTTCTGCTAAACTTTGGCTAGGGATAGCCAGAATCGCCAGCCAACTTAAGGCAATTAATGATACTTTCTTAAACATGGTTTCTCCTGTTAAATTGATGAGAAAATAAACCTAAAATAATTGTCACTGTTTTCAGCAACTCTGTAAACAAAAGGTAAACAAATTTAACAATCATGATTATTTGCTTAGCTTTTTTGCTAAAGTGCTTAAGAGAGTTTTATCATAGGATAGAAAATTATGCAAATTACCACTAAAATTACTTTTGTGGGTTTCTTATTAGCCGTTGCTACTCTGAGCATTTCCGCAGTAGCAAGCACCGAAATGTCCAATAATAAGAGTGTTACAGGTAAGATTGAGCATCGTCTTTCTCGGATTACAGAAGCGATACAACAGCGAGATATTCAATCCCTAGACACATTTGAGAAAGAAGGAGGGCAACAAATAGCCGGAGGTTTTGGTAATCGCGTGGGTGGGGGTGGCTTTGGTAATATTGGAGGTGGGGGTGGTGGCTTTACTAATCGTGGCGGTGGTGGCGGCGGTTTTGCCAATGTTGGGGGTGGGGGTGGCGGTTTTGTCAATCGGAGTCCTTGGACAGATAGAGGTAGCTTTTTTAACCGTTAGTGATAATTAAAAGGCCTGTTTTTTGCTATAGTTTTAAGAGTAACTTTCCTAAAAGGAGAATCTGATTTTGCAACTGACGACTAAAATTACCTGTGTTGGATTTCTCTTAGCCGTTTCTACCTTAACCGCTTCTGTTACTCAGGCTAATTCCACTTTATCCAATGCTAATTTAACCATAGAAAGTCGTCTTTCTCGCTTAACAGAAGCCATGCAAGAAAGAGGGATTGAATTATCAGATGAAAATCAAGCAGATGATTTAATGGCAAGAGGTTGGGGAGATGGACGTGGAGGAACTTGGGTTGATACCCGTCGAGGAGGTTTTGCCAATAATCATGGTGGTGGGGGGTTTATTAATCGTAATCCTTGGGGAGATAGAGGCGGTTTTTACAATCGTCGTCCCTGGGGAAATGGGAGTTTTATTAATCGTTGGTAATCATGATCAATAGGAGAAATAATGAACAATGAATTGATTGATATTTCATCTTTTGGGCCGATTAGTTTGGTGGTGATTCAACCCACACCTTTTTGTAATTTGAATTGCGATTATTGTTATTTACCCAGTCGAGACTTAAAACATAAACTTTCTCTTGATCTGATTGAACCAATTTTTAAAGCTCTTTTTACCAGTCCTTTTCTGGGGGAATATCTTGATATTTGTTGGCACGCAGGAGAACCTTTAGCGGTGCCGATTTCTTTCTATGAAGAAGTTTTTAAACAAATTGAGATTACTAATCAAAAATATAATTCGCAACAAATTCCGATTTGTCATTCTATTCAAACGAATGGAACCCTAATTAATCAAGCTTGGTGTGATTTATTTAAACAGCATAACATCTGTGTTGGTGTTAGTATTGATGGCCCAGATTTTTTACATAATTCTCATCGACAAACTCGCACAGGTTTGGGCAGTCATGAAAGTGTGATGAGGGGTATTCGTTATCTACAAAAAAATGAGATTTATTTTAATATAATTGCTGTTATTACCCAAAAATCCTTAGATTATGCTGACGAAATTTTTAATTTTTTCTGGGATAATGGGATTATTGATGTTGCCTTTAATATGGAAGAAATAGAAGGAATTAATCAAATATCTTCTTTAGAAAAAGCAGGAACTGAAAAGCGTTATTATGATTTTATGCAACGATTTTGGGAATTAACAGCACAAACGAATGATCAACTGAAGGTAAGAGAATTTGAGTCAATTTGTGGTTTGATTTGTGATAATAAACGTCTGGCAAAAACAGACATGAATCATCCCTTTGGTATTGTTAACATTGATTATTTAGGAAACTTTTCAACCTTTGATCCTGAATTATTATCTATCCATACTGAACCCTACGGCGATTTTATTTTAGGCAATGTTTTAACTGATACATTTGAATCCATTTGTAACAGTGAAAAATTCAAACAAATTTATCAAGATATGACCAAAGGAGTTGATTCCTGTCGTCAAACCTGTGATTATTTTGGGGTTTGTGGTGGGGGTGCAGGGAGTAATAAATATTGGGAAAATGGCAGTTTCAATTCCACAGCAACCAAAGCTTGTAATTATCGTATTAAATTAATTACTGATTTGGTTCTAGAAGAATTAGAAAAATCCTTCAATTTGTCAACTCTGTAGGGCAAAACCTCCGTTTACCCCTACTATTTTAAAGGGACAAAATCAAAACCTGTACTGCTTTTATTGCCAGGAATAATTGTAATTAAAATTGAACCACCATTGCGATCGCCTGATGGTAGAAATTTAATCATTTCCCCTGCCCCTTGAGCGGAAAAATTAGGATTGGAGAGGTTTTTTTGAAGACTTTGACGATCTAGATTACCCTGTTTTAAAGCAGTAATAATCGCCATAGTTGCATCATAAGCTGAGGCAGTACGCCAATTCACATCACCCCCCCATAATTGCTTAGCTTGACTAATAAAACCATTGCCCCCTACTGTGTCAGGATACCAAGGAACAGCTAATATCATTCCTGTCACTGCTTTTTGTCCTGCTTTGAGGGTTTCAAAGGTATAAAGGGTAGAACTTCCTAATAATAATAAACGATTTTGATTGGCTTGTGCAACTTCAATGGCAGGATTAATATTGTTAACTGTAGGGATCAATAATAAACTATCTGCCCCTTGTTTTGTTGCTTCAGAAATAGCATCTAAAGCATTAAAATTAGCTGCTTCTAAATCGCAATTAATTTCAATTACTTTGCCTCCATCAGCAAAAATGGCGGAAGTAAACTCTTCTTTTAAGGATTTACTATATTCTGCACTGGAATCAAAACAGATAGCAATATTAGTTTTTTTAGCCGTATTAATTAGATAACGAGATAATTGATCGGCTTGGAAACGAATACTAGGAACAGTCCGAAAAATATAATCCCCTAATGTTGAAATTTGTTTGGCATCACTGGTAGGAGAAATCATCACTAATTGCCCTTTTTCATAGATGGGTGCTGCCCCTAATGTGGCATCACTGGAATTATGACCAACCACAGCTAAAATGCTGTTATCTTGCACTAATTCATTGGCTATTTTTGCCGCAGTTTCGGGGTTATTATCATCATTAACAATGACAACTTGTAGGGATTTTCCGTTAATTCCACCCTCTTGATTAACTTGATTTTGTGCTTGGGCAACCCCTCTTAACATTTCTTTGGCAATGTTTAAATTTCCACCAATGGGAACCACAACCGCAATTGTGATCGGGTTATTAGTTGCTGCTTTGGCATTGTTTAAATAGATCCGAGTTTCTGGATCATTTTGTTGTAGGTTTAATGAATCTTTAAATTGTGCGATCGCCTCTGTATAATTTCCTTGTTTAAAGGCAGCTATTCCTGCTTTTTTTTGAGGTGTACTGTCAGCCGCAATTAAGAGTTCATCCCCTAAACTAATACGAGAGTTTACTTGATTATTATTGGGTAATTGAGGGGGATTATTTGAGGTAGTTTCTCCTGATTTTTGGGTAAAATACCAATAACCACCCCCTAAAATTCCGGCAGTAATGAGGAGGGATAAAATAAGAATTGGAGTTTCGTTTTTTTGAGTCATAATAATTTTATGGATTATCCAGAGGACATGGCGACATCAAAATTATAGCGTCGCATTTTCTTGTAAGAATTAGGCTTGACAAGCTTGACTTGACATGGTATTGTATGGATGGTGGAAAAGCCTTGCGCCTGTAAACTGCTTTTTGAAAACATAAATAACGACAGTTACAACAATAACCCCCATCCTAGGGGCTTAATACCATTAAGCCCGATACCATTAAGCCCCTACAGAGTTGATATTTGGTAGAACATAATCTATTGTAGAACCCCCAGAGGCGAAAAGGAAAAAGATCTGGAGTTAGCTATAATCGAGTTTAAGAGAGTTAAATTGAGAGAATATAGGATGAAGCAATCATTTACAGCTAGAATTTTTCAAGAAGGTACTTGGTTTGTTGCTCAATGTTTAGAGGTTGATGTTGCTAGTCAAGGGGAAACGGAAACTGAGGCGTTAAACAATCTTCAAGAGGCGTTAGAATTACATTTTGAACCGCCGTGTGTCACAATTATTCCTGAATTACAGAAAATAGAGGTTGAAGTTAATGCCGCTTAAACCTCTGCCTTATCGTGAAATGAAACGCAAACTAGAGGCAGCAAGGTTTGAAGTGGTGAGTCAAAAAGGGAGTCATGTTAAGTTTGCTATAGAAATAATCGATAGAATTATGCGCTCTTTTAAAGATAAATAAAACAAATTATAGCAGTTTTTATACGGGTGGGTTTTTAACAAAAGTTCTGTTTCCTGACAAGTATCCTAGATAAACTCACCCCTACAAATGCACTCCCTCACTCCTCCTCTCCCCATTTCTTAGGAGAAGATTCAGCCGCACGGAAAGGCTTTTTAGAGGGCATTTCATAAGGAGAAGGTAATAATTCCAACTGTTGAGGTTTTGGGGTTTGAAGTCCTTCTTTTCTTCGCTGAGAGATTCTTTCCTCACTGGTATCTTCTGCCACAATTTCATAGAGAGTTGCTAACTTATTCTTTCCCTTGCCTTTGCGTAAAATACGTCCTAATCTTTGCACGTATTCTCTTGCAGAACTGGTTCCTGATATAATAATCGCAACCTTGACCTCTGGTACATCAACCCCTTCATTCAAAACATGGGAAGTCACTAAACTTTTATAAATACCCTCTCGAAAGCGTGTTAAAACATCATGACGTTCCTTAACTGCGGTTTGATGGGTGATCGCCGGAATTAAAAACTCTTGAGAAATACGGTAAACTGTGGCATTATCATTGGTAAAAATCAACAAAGAATCTTGATGATGTTCACAAACTAATTCTGTCAAAACTCGTAATTTTCCCTCGGTTCCTGCGGCAATTTCTTTTGCTTCTCGATGAGCTAACATAGCCCGTCTTCCTGCGGGAGTTCTCGCACTCGCTTGCACAAATATTTGCCAACCATTTAAACTGCCTAAGGAAATATTAGATTTCCGTAAAAAATCATTACGAATTTGCATGGCTTGATCATAACGTTTTCGTTCAGTTTGTGAGAGTTTAACCTTAATTTCAACGACTTTGTGATCAGCTAAAGTATCCCCCGAAAGTTCCTTAACCCCCTTGCGATAAACCACCTGACCAATTAGACTATCTAACTCACGATGATTCCCGTCTGCTCGTTCCGGGGTAGCGGTTAACCCTAAACGATAAGGCGCAATGGAGTATTCCGCAATCACTCGAAAGAAATCAGTTGGTAAGTGGTGACATTCGTCAAAAATCAGCAAAGCATAGCGATTTCCCAAGGTTTCCGCATGAATCGCCGCACTGTTATAAGTAGCAATTAAAATCGGTGTGCGATCACGGGAACCTCCCCCCAATAAGCCTACTTCGATATCAGGAAAGGCAGCCATCATTTGGGCATACCATTGGTGCATTAAATCCAAAGTAGGCACTAAAATTAAGGTAGTGCGAGGGGTAGCAATCATCCCTAACTGAGCTAAATAGGTCTTTCCGGCGGCGGTAGGTAAAACGACGACTCCTTGCCGGCCTGACTGTTTCCACGCCTCTAAAGCCTCTTTTTGATGGAGATAGGGTTCCCGTTCAAAACTGGGGGTTAAGTCCAGGGGCAAAAATTCTTTGGCCTCATCTATAAACTCAAGATTATGAGCTTGTAAAGTTTCAATCAAAGAACGATAATAAATAGCTGGTACTCGGAACTTTTCAATGCGATCGTCCCAAGTAGCAAATTCCATCCATTCTTTACCTTTTGGGGGAGGATGAAAAATTAAAGTACCGCGATCATATTTGATTTTACTGGGACGTGCCATATAATAAATTTAGTCCTAGATTTATATCTTTCAGTTGTATTTTAATTTAATTATTTAATATAAATTTTCACTTATAATCTGTGGTTAATTTATTCAGGTTGTCTCTTAAATCTTGGTACAAAAACTATTTTTAGGCAGAACGGCACTTCAATTATGCTCCTATACCCTAACACAAGTCCCTCAAAAGGCGCAACCTCGTTGTCATGATTTTGATAATTTCGTCTCAAACAACATATATCTGACGATTTTTCTTGCATAAGTAATTCAAAAGTTATCTTTTATTCTGATTGCTTTAACTTATATTTGATCGAGTTCAAACCTTGAACGGCAAACTAGAAACAAACCCAAAACTCCGATAAACTGGAACGGGTGTCTTGTGAACAATTATCTCATCCTATTCCAAACCTATGACCACAACCTCTAATACCCTAGAAACGGAACTACAGACCCTACAACAAGCAGCGCAAAAAGAAATTGCTGCTGTTACTACCTTAGAAGATCTAGAACAACTCCGCATTAATTATTTAGGTAAAAAAGGGCAACTTTCCCAAATTCTGCGAGGTATGGGCAAATTAAGCGCGGAAGAACGGCCTCGTGTTGGTTCCCTTGCTAACGATGTCAAAGATGCACTACAAAACAGTTTAGATAACCAACGGAACGCCCTAGAAACCGCCAAATTAAAGGCACAATTAGCCGCAGAATCTCTTGATGTGACTATGCCAGGGGTTAGTCGTCCTTTGGGTCGTCTTCATCCCCTTAATAGTACCGTAGATCGGGTTTTAGATATCTTTGTGGGGTTGGGGTATCAAGTGGCTACGGGCCCCCATGTTGAGACAGATTATTATAATTTTGAAGCCTTAAATATTCCCCCGGATCATCCGGCCAGGGATATGCAAGATACCTTCTTTTTAGCTGATGGTCGTCTGATGAGAACTCATACTTCTCCTGTACAAATTCGTTATATGGAGACTCATGAACCTCCTATTCGTATTGTGGCCCCTGGTCGGGTTTATCGTCGAGATACAGTAGATGCGACTCATTCAGCCGTGTTTCATCAGGTGGAAATTTTAGCTGTAGATAAGGGACTTACTTTTACTGATCTTAAGGGTACGATTAAGGAATTTTTACAACAAATGTTTGGGGAAGAATTACCCGTTAAATTCCGGGCTAGTTATTTCCCGTTTACGGAACCTTCGGCAGAAGTTGATGTGCAATGGAAGGGTAAATGGTTGGAGGTAATGGGGTGTGGTATGGTCGATCCTAATGTGTTAAAATCAGTGGGTTATGACCCAGAAATTTATACGGGTTTTGCTGCGGGGTTAGGGATAGAAAGATTTGCTATGGTATTACATCAAATTGATGATATTCGTCGTCTTTATAACAGTGATCTGCGCTTTTTATCTCAATTTTAAGAGATTTAACCTTTGTAGGGGTCAACGGCCGTTGACCCTTATTTTATGCTTTACTTAACACTTATTACTTGTGAAACAAGACGACGAACAAGAATCATTCTCGCCAATAACCATCCTGCCATTGCCATTAACATGATTATCCCTGTCTCAATTCCTAAAAATAAGCGAATTAATCCATAGAAACATAATACAGTCATTAACGACCTTAGCACAAAACTACTAATAATTAAGCGATAAGGATGATTAACCTTTGGTAAGTAACATAAAGTTAACCAGAGTCCACCAAAATAAGAAAATCCTATCAATAACCCAATGAAAAATATCATCATAAACGCCCATAATTGAGATAAATCTAGGGAAAAGCTAATCATGAGAGGTAACTTTTGAGAATTGTTAAAAATTATCGAGAAAGTTGTTCTATTCAATTTAACCGAGGGACAATAGGGGTATGAGTTGCCACTGAAAAACTTGAGCATCCATTTTTTCTAAGTTATAGTATGGTCAAGTAATCGGATAGACAAGAATAGTTTAACCCAAATATTTAATAATAGTCCCGATTTTTTTAATTAAATTAAAGGTAAAGATAAATGACATTAACCCCCGATCATATTATTTTTTGGCAATGGAAATTTATTGTGCTTAATGCAACCCTAATTTATACCTGGATACTCATGGTTTTATTGGTGATTATTTCTTGGTTAATTACCCGCAATTTATCCAGTTCCCATCAAATTTCCAGACAACAGAATATCCTGGAAGTGATTATTATTAGTATTAATAATCAAATTGAAGAAATTAGTCAACAAAAACCGGAACCTTATTTACCTTTTATTGGTACATTATTCATCTTTATTGCAGCTTCAAATTTACTCAGTATTATTCCCGGATATCAACCTCCGACGGGTTCCCTTTCCACCACCGCGGCCCTAGCTATTTGTGTCTTTTTTGCTATCCCTTTTTATGGCATTGCTAAACAAGGATTTTTTAATTATTTTAAGCATTATTATCTATCTCCCTCACCGATGATGTTACCCTTTAATTTAATTAGTCGCTTTTCTAATACCTTATCCTTAGCTGTCCGCTTGTTTGGCAATGTGATGAGTGGTACAATGATAGTGGCAATACTGTTATCAGTCGCGCCCCTATTTTTTCCCATTCTGATGCAAGCAATGGGCTTATTAACGGGACTTATTCAGGCTTATATTTTTGCCATTTTAACGATGGTATTTATTGCCGCAGCAACCCAAAATAAAGAAGAAACAGGAGACAACAAAAATGGATAATATTGGATTAATTGGAACCGCGTCTATTGTAATAGCAGGACTTACCATTGCTATTGGCTCAATTGCTCCCGCATTAGGAGAAGGAAAGGCCCTATCTCAAGCCTTACTTTCTTTAGCACAACAACCGGATGAAGCGAATACAATTATTCGGACTTTATTTGTAGGAATGGCCTTGGTTGAATCAACCGCAATTTACTGTTTTGTTGTCACGTTAATTCTCATTTTTGCCAATCCTTTTTGGAATTATGTCATTGCTCATTCAGGGGGTTAAATTTTACGATTACCTGTTTATTTTTCCCCTATATGTGAGGATGAACTATGTTAATTGATCCCTTTACAACTGTTGCTCAAATTATTAACTTTATCATTTTATTATTTCTCTTAAAGCGGTTTCTCTATCGCCCTATTCTGCAAGCAATGAAGCAACGAGAACAAAGAATTTTTGACAGTTTAAAAGAAGCAGAAACTAAATCTGAAATTGCTCAAAAGGAAGCGGAAAAATATCGTAAAAAACAACAAGAATGGGAATTTAACAAGCAAAATAGATTTGATATGCTAAAGCAGGAAATAGAAGCAGAAAAACAATCTATAATGGCAAGAAAACAAGAGGAAATTGAAAGTCTGAGAGCGCAATGGTATGAACAACTAAAACAAGAAAAACAGACCTTTTTAGAGGAACTAAGTCAACAGGTCAACCAGCAAGTGATTAAAATAGCAAGACAAGCCCTAGAAAACTTAGCTAATGTTAGTTTAGAAGAACAAATAATTGCCAAATTTATCGAAGGTTTACCTGACTTGACTGAACAACAAAGACAGGCTCATCCCCTAGGGAAAACCGAGAATCAAACCTTTACGATTCGCTCAAACTTTCCCATCAACTTAGAACAGCAAGAACAATTAATTAAAGCCTTGCAAAAACAATTTGAACAAGATATTGATGTAAAATTTAACACCACATCTGACTCAATTTGTGGCATTGAACTCTTAAATCATGGTTATCGAATTTCTTGGCATTTAGATCACTATTTAGATGAACTTGAAGCAAAAATGTCCCAATCATTAGTAGGTCAAGAAAATGCCCCAAAATCCTGACTCTCTACAAACCGTTTTAGAGCAATTTTTTCAGGTTTCTGATGCGGTTTTAAGCGATCATGCAACCCAACTAAAAACCCAAGAAATTGGCACAATTACTTATTTAGGCAATGGAATCGCCCGCGTTATTGGTTTACCAACCGTAAAATCAGAAGAATTAGTCACCTTTGAGGGAAAAGGCTTAGGCATGGTCTTTAACCTTGATCCTCATGAAGTCGGAGTGATCCTCCTCGATATCAATGAAACGTTAACCGCAGGTTGTCAAGTTTATCCGACCGGACGAGTCATGGATGTTCCTGTGGGGGAAGGGTTATTAGGACGAGTGGTAGACGGAACCGGAAAACCCTTAGATAATCAAGGGGTGATCGCCACAGTCCAACGTTTACCCATTGAACGAGAGGCCCCCGCGATCATGGATAGAGGCCCGGTTACAGTCCCCTTGCAAACTGGGATTAAAGTAATAGATGCGTTGATACCCATGGGACGAGGACAACGGGAATTAATTTTAGGCGATCGCCAAACCGGGAAAACGGCGATCGCCCTTGACACCATTCTTAACCAAAGAGGTGAAGGGGTAATCTGTATTTATTGCGCCATTGGCCAACGGAGTTCGGCCGTGGCCAAACTGATCAGCGAGTTACGCATTCATCAAATGATGGATCATTGTATTGTGGTGGTAGCAGGAGGAGAAAACCCACCAGGACTGCAATACATCACCCCTTATGCTGCAACTTCCATGGCCGAATATTTCAGGGATAAGGGCCAGGATGTTCTCATTATCTATGATGACCTAATTCAACACGCCCGCGCCTATCGAGAATTATCTTTATTGTTGCGTCGTCCCCCTGGTCGAGAAGCCTTTCCTGGGGACATTTTTTACATCCATTCCCGCTTATTAGAAAGGTCTACCCGTTTACGTTCAGAATTAGGGGGAGGTTCCTTAACAGCTTTACCTATCATAGAAACAGAAGCGCAAAATATCTCTGCATACATCCCTACTAACCTTGTTTCTATCACCGATGGACAAATTTACCTCACCCCTGAGTTATGCCAAAAAGGGATATTACCTGCGGTGGATGTGGGCCGTTCGGTGTCCCGTGTGGGAGGAAAAACCCAACTGAGGGCCTATCGCGCGGTAGCGGGGGATTTAAGACTATCTTACTCCCAATTTGAAGAATTAGAAAGTTTTTCTCGTTTTTCGACTCGTTTAGATGCCGCAACCCGTCACACTTTAGAACGGGGCCGTCGGGTGAGAGAAGTGTTGAAACAACCCCAATATCAACCCATTCCTGTCGCGGAACAAATTGCCGTTTTATTGGCAGTTACTCAGGGTTTATTTGATGCGTTACCCTTAGATAAAATAGCGGATGCAGAAGCGATGATTCGTTGGGATGTGACTGATAAATTACCCAAAATTTGCCAGAGAATTACCAAGGGCAAAAGCTTAAAAGAAAGCGATCACAAAGCCTTATTAAAGGTTGCTGAAATTGCCCTTAATCAATTTCTTAATCCTTTGTAGGGGTGAATGGCCATTCGCCCCTACATATAACTTAAACTTAACAGCGTATGCCCAACTTAGAAACCTTTAAACGGAAAATTGAAACGGCTGAAGATCTTCAGTCAGTGGTTAAGACAATGAAAGCTTTAGCTGCGGTGAGTATTCGTCAATATGAAAAGGCTGTTATCTCTTTAGAAAGTTATGATAAAACCCTAGAAATGGGGTTGCAAATTCTCTTAAAAGTTGATCCCAAAGTTCTATTAAATAATGGTAATTTAGTAACCCAAAAACAACAATTAGCTTTAGTTCTATTTGGCTCAGATCAGGGAATGTGTGGTCAATTTAATGAAAAAGTTGCTAACTATACTTTAGAAACTCTCAAAAAACAAGGTATAATGATCAATGATTGCAATTTATTAACCATTGGCTTAAGGTTAGGCGATCGCTTAGAAAATTTAGGTTATCCCAGTGCAAGAATGTTGACAGTTCCTAGTTCTATTGAAGGCATTACTCCTACTATTCAAGAAACTGTCTTAATTCTCGAACAATGGCGACAAGAACGCCATATTAATCAGATTTTGGTCTTTAATAATGACTTTATTTCAGGCTCTAATTATTATCCTCGTGATCTGCAAATTTTTCCCTTAAATATTAATCGACTCAATGCCTTAAAAAAACAACCATGGCCCTCTCATTGTTTACCCACTTTTACTATGTCACCGGAAACCTTAGCCTCTGCTTTATTTAAACAACATTTCTTTGTCTCATTATATCGCGCTTGTGCTGAATCTTTAGCCAGTGAAAATGCAAGTCGTCTAGCTTCAATGCAAGTAGCAGAAAAAAACATAAAAGACAGATTATTAGAATTAAAAAAAGAATTTCAACACCATCGTCAAAGTGACATTACGGAGGAATTATTAGATATTATTTCTGGTTTTGAAGCCTTGAATAAAACCAAAGAATAAAACAAATAAAGAGATAAATATTTAATGTATTAGGAGAATAAAAATATGCTCAAAATAGAAAATAATAATTACCAGGAAAATCAAGGTACTATAATTGCCATTAGGGGGACAGTTTTGGATATTTATTTTCCTCACAAACTCCCAGAACCCCATCACTTATTGACCACAGGAGACAATGAGAAAATAACGATTGAAGTCATGACATATTTGAATAAAGAAACTGTCCGAGGACTTGCTTTAAAACCCACTCAAGGACTAGCTAGAGGTGACATTGTTAAAGATACAGGACACACCTTACAAGTGCCTGTAGGCAAAGAATTACTGGGTCGAATGTTAAATGTATTTGGGGAAACAATAGATCGTCAAAAACCGATTAAAAATCCCACCTTAAAATCAATTCATTCCCCGCCTATTCCTCTAGGAGAAAGAGCAACAACTACTGAAATATTTCAAACGGGAATTAAAGTAATTGACCTCTTATCTCCCCTCGAAAAAGGGGGAAAAGCTGGCTTGTTGGGGGGGGCAGGAGTCGGTAAAACTGTGCTAATTAGTGAGTTAATTCATAATATGGTAAGTCGCTATCAAGGCGTGAGTATTTTTTGTGGAATAGGAGAGCGATCGCGGGAAGGTGAAGAACTTTATCGAGAGATGAAAGAAGCGGGAGTTCTTAATAATATGGTAATGGTATTTGGACAGATGAATGAACCCCCAGGAGTACGCTTTCGGGTAGGTCATGCCGCCTTAACCATTGCTGAATATTTCCGGGATCAAGCCCATCAAGATGTCTTATTAATGATAGATAATATCTTTAGGTTTATTCAAGCGGGATCGGAAGTTTCAGGGTTAATGGGAAACCTCCCGTCACGGGTAGGATATCAACCCACATTAGCCACAGAATTAGCCGAATTAGAAGAAAGAATTTGTAATACTCATAGTAACTCAATTACCTCTGTTCAAGCGGTTTATGTCCCTGCTGATGACTTTACTGATCCCGCTGCAGTTCATACTTTTTCTCATCTTTCAGCTTCCATTGTTTTATCCCGAAAACGAGTTAGTGAAGGGCTATATCCTGCCGTTGATCCCTTACAATCAGGATCGAAAATATTAACGCCCCAAGTCGTCGGCGATCGCCATTATAAAATTGCTCAAACCGTGCGTCAAACTTTAGCTAATTATGAAGATATTAAAGATATTATTGCTATGTTAGGATTAGAAGAATTAGCCCAAAGTGAACAAAATATTGTCTATCGTGCCAGAAGATTAGAAAGATTTTTAACCCAGCCATTTTTCACCACAGAACAATTTACAGGCATTCCAGGAAAAGCCGTATCTTTAGAGGAAACCCTTGAAGGATGTGAACGTATTTTGAATGATGAATTTCGTAAATATCCCGAAAAATCTTTATATATGATTGGAAATATTCAAGAAGTCCATCAGAAGGAATAAGTAATGCACCTAAAAGTTTTAATTCCCACCGAAGTATTTATCGATACTACCGTGACCAAAATTGTCGCTGAAGCTGAGAATGGCTCATTTTGTTTATTACCCCATCATATTGATTTTGTAGCCGCTTTAGTCCCTGGAATTCTTTGTTATACCTTAGAATCCAATCAAGAAATTTTTCTGGCAATTAATGAAGGTATTTTAGTTAAATGTGGGGATGATGTCTTCGTTTCTACCCTGCAAGGGGTTGCAGATAAAGACTTAGAAACGCTGAAACAAACTGTTGAGACAAAATTTAGAGTTTTGGATGAACGGGAAAGACTCATGAGATCAGCCTTAGCTCAATTTGAAGCTATTATCATGCGTCGTTTTCAAGACATTGCCATGTAAGATTAATGATCATGAAAAAACCCGGTAAATGACCGGGCTGCACTAGCTTGTGTATACACTTTGGCGAATACAATCACTATCTAACTAAAAGAAATTACTTCTCAAGGTTTATTGAATTAAGCTACAAGTCAAAGGACAGGCAGCATAGACAGAAGTGTGAGCATGAGTTGCTTCGCCGTGCAGCCATCTCAGCCAACTGACATCTTGGGGATGAATGCCTTTAACCGTTAGGAGTGCAGCACCTAACACAATTGCCAATACATTAACACCAATCAAGGAACCTACCACTAATAAAACCGCACTTACGGGCAAAACTGATTGTAAAACAACTGATGCTAAAGCCCCAACCGTTGCCATTAAGACAACCAAGGGAAATCCGACCACTAATAAACAAACTGTCAAGGTAAAGCTCCATACTAAAAAGCTTTTTACTAAGGTTACAGAATAGAGCTTTCCAAACCCAGACTTTTGTGCAAATTCCATATTTTCCTCCAGAGCAAACCAGTAACTTTATCTATAAAATCAGATAACGTTGTGTCAATCAGTATAGATAATCTTTCTAAGAAAATGAGTCTTTTGTAAGATAAATTTACATTCAGTCGCTACTTTGTGTGTTAAAGATTGCAAATTGTTGCAGATGGGTCAAACAAACACTGAGCCATCGGGGATCAAGCCTCTCTATAGAGAATTTAATGTAATCTTTTGTAATGGTTAAGATTTCCTAACATTTGTCTAATTCTCTCAACCGTCAATGTTGATGTTTTCCCCATGACCTTAACCGAAAATGTTAAAAGTTCTTAACATAAAAAAAGTTTTTCTCATAAATGACGACAAAATCCCCATTCCTGTAAATTTTCTTCTCTGTTTTGGGAATACTTATTAACAAGCATTCTCAACGTCATATCTATCCGAATCAGGGTCAAAAGCCATCTAGTTAACCTATTTCTCAGCAAAGTATTGAATACCGTTTATTTTTGTAGAAAGCACTATGACTAATCCCTCCTTACCCCCCCTACCCCTTCCTCCCCTCCCTACCACCGATCTCAACTTAGATTCGGACATGATGAATGACAGTCATGAAGATTCCACCCAGTTTATGGCCCCATCAGAAGAGGCCACATTCCCAAGAACGCCTGTAGAGGCCCCAAACAAGCGCCCAGTTGCGCCCCCCCCCTTACCCAAAGCACCCCCCAAAAGCTTTGGCCGTTCTCCCGATCAACCGTCCCTGATGGAATTAATTCGCCTGGCCTTTGATGAAGGGTTCTCAGACGTTCACTTAGGGGTAGGAGAAAAACCGCGAATGCGCGATCGCGGGGAAATGATGATTCTAGACTATCCAGAGATTGACGACAACACCTTTATGAGTTGGTTGCGGGAAATTCTCAAAGAGGATGAAATCCAACGCTTTAAAAAAGAACTGGAATTTGATGGGGCAACTCAGTATGATTTCGCCCGTGTTCGGATTAACATCTTTGATAGTTTACGGGGGCCAGCCATGGTGTTGCGTCTCATTCCCCTGAAAATTCTCACCATGGAACAGTTGCGCCTACCCATGATCTTTCAAGATATCTCAGATTCTCACAAAGGCTTAATTCTGGTGACGGGGCCCACAGGTTCCGGTAAATCTACCACCATGGCGGCGATGGTGGACTATATTAACAAAGAACACCCCAAACATATCATCACCATTGAAGATCCCGTTGAATTTGTTCACCAAAGTCGTCGCTCTTTGATTAAACAACGGGAAGTGGGGATGCACACCCACAAGTTTGATAATGCCCTTAAAGCCGCTTTACGGGAAGATCCCGACATCATCCTGGTGGGGGAAATGCGGGACAAAGAAACGGTCAATACTGCCATCAAAGCCGCTCAAACTGGTCACTTAGTTATGGGAACCCTCCACACCAACAGCGCAGTTAAAACCCTAGAACGGGTTTTGAGTTTGTATGGTGCCGATGAACGGGAGGCAATGCGGGTGGCGATGGCCGAATCTTTGGTAGCGATTATTGCTCAAGGGTTATGTCGTACCACCGACGGCAAACGAGCCGCCTATCATGACATTCTGATTAATACAGAAACGGTCAAAGACTATATCATTCAAGGGAAAAACGACGAAATCCTCGAATTAATGAAGGATGGGGAATTTGATGGCATGATTACCACGAACCAAGCTCTCTTTAATCTCTATCAAGAAGGACGAATTACCGAGGAAACTGCCCTCGAATTATCTCCCACCCCCAACGAAATTGCGATGATGTTACGGGGTCGAATCTAGAAAAACCGTAAAGAAATAAGGATCAGGAAGGCCAAGTCAGTTATCTTAAATATAGGTCTTCCTTCATCCGCAGTTTAATTCCTCTAAATGACGAATGTAAGCGAGACTCCTGGAGTCTTACCAGAATTTTTTAAAGGCATCGCTCTGTTTACCCCAGGCGGTGATATGGTTTATTGTCTCGATAGTAGCAAGCAAATTCATTGGCATTCTCAGTTATGCTTGGTTTTGCAAGAGTTATTAAAGTTGCCAGAACCGCCTCACTTTCTCGTACCAGGCTATACTGCAACGATTGATCGTTGGTTTTGTACGAGGGAAAAGACAGTAAAGACGGTGGCGGAACTTTATCCTGCAGTACGTCGCTATCAGCCCTTATTAAATGTGTTGTTTAACACACCCGATGTCCATTGGCAAACGGCCCATTGGCAGGAAGAGGCTTGTAATCCGATTATTATAGAAACCTATCGTTCTCGGTTTTCCGAACTATGGAACAGTCACGATCTGCTGATTCGTTTAGATGAGCGGTGGGAGCAAGAAATCAAAAGTCAATTTACAATCACTGAACCCCATGAAGACATAGGGACTGAGGAGCATCAAGGATACATTTTACGTCTGTTTGTGTCTGGGAATAATGCCTCAACCAAACATACATTAAAAGTCCTGCACCAGTTACTAGAAACCGATCTGCAACAGCCTTATACCCTGAAAGTTATTGATATTTGTAAGTACCCAGAATTAGCCGAAAATAATCAAATTTCAGCCACCCCAACCTTAGTCCGAGTCTGGCCAAAACCAGCCAAGCGAATTGTTGGGGAGTTAACAGATTTAACTAGGGTTTTGCAAATTATTACCAGCAATTAATTTATGAATTTAACCGTTTTAGCTGCTTTTTTATACGGAATTATTCTACTGGTTGGTGGTATCATTGGTTATGCCAAGGCTAAGAGCAAACCCTCTCTTATTTCTGGTGTAGTAACAGGTTTACTCTTAATCAGTGCTGCCATAATTCAATTACAAAACATTTCCTGGGGACTGACACTAGCACAAATAACAACCATTTTGCTGATAGTCGTCTTTGCCATCAGATTCATTAAAACCCGTAAATGGATGCCAGGGGGATTAATGTTAATCCTAAGTGTAGCAACATTGGCGATCCTGGTCAGTCCTGCCTAAAACTTAAGCTAAAGTTTCAGGACAATATCCTAAGCCTCTGGTAAATTGTTGACGAAATGCCTCAATATCATTACTATCGGGAGAACCATGAGAAACAATTGCCACTTGATAACGACGCATCACATCGATGGGAGATTGTCCTGTTTCCAAACTCCAGAAAACCATTTGTAGGCGAATTTCCAATTCGTAGGGGATACCCAACTCATTCATAAAGGCCTTAAAATCACCATGTTGTTGAGGAGTCAACGGTTGTCTAAACTTAACTTTGATGATCCAGCCATTGATTTGATGGATTACGGTCATCGAACAAAGCAACGAGTTATATTTCTGTTGTAGGTATTCAATAACCCGTAGTGTCAAACTTGCATTCGCTAGAAAATAGATGTAGTCCATTGTTTTCCCCTTATTCATCTGCCGAGCAATTCCTCTAGTTCTAGTGTGACAATAATTGTGTCATTTGTGGTAGGGAACTACCCCCAACTTTTGCACGGTAACATGGGGGGAAATACCCAATTACTCAGAAAGCCTGATCATTGCAGGGATACAGGACTTTCATAAAAATATTGATTATTAGACAAATTTGGTAAACAATAACAGGTTGTGTATTTGTTTTTTATATTCTAACAGCATATAACAAATTAAGGTCAATTGGAAAGAGTTATGAATAAGGATTACTTATTATCCAGTTACGATTATCAGCTACCACCAGAATTAATTGCCCAAACCCCCGTTACCCCTAGAGATAGTTCACGTTTACTGGTGGTTAATTCGACCACAACTCATGTTCATAGTATCTTTCGGGAGTTACCCCAATGGTTGTTACCGGGGGATTTATTAGTCTTTAATAATACCCGTGTCATTCCCGCACGACTTTATGGCAAAAAATCCACTGGAGCCCCAGTAGAAATCTTATTATTAGAAGAGAAAGCCCCCTTATGTTGGTTGGCATTGGTGAAACCTGGAAAGCGGTTTAAAATTGGCAGTGAAATTTGGTTTGGGGAAGGTAAAGAAGATAAGTTAGAAGATCTTTTTTTCAAAGCAACAGTTTTAGAAAGGGATGAAGAAACGGGAGGTAGATTATTAAGATTTGAAGTGTCTTCTGTTGATTTATTTTGGGAAAAAATTGAAAAAATTGGACAGATTCCTTTTCCTCCTTATGTGACTCAATCTGAGGTTAACCCTGAGCAATATCAAACAGTTTATGCCCAAAAACCAGGGGCGGTTGCAGCACCAACAGCAGGGCTACATTTTACGGAAGAATTATTACAAAAATTACAAGATAAAGGCATTGAACAAGCTTATATTACGTTGCACGTTGGAGTGGGAACTTTTCGACCAGTAGAAGTGGAAGAAATCACCAAACATAATATGCACCAAGAATGGATAGAAGTACCAGAAATAACCGTTAAAAAGATTCAGGAAACCAAGGCTAAGGGTGGGAGAATTATTGCCGTAGGAACGACGGCTGTAAGGTCATTAGAAGGGGCTGCCAAAGTAGCAGAAATGCAAGGTAAACAGGGTTTAATTGCTTTTCGTGGTAAGACAGATATGTTTATTTATCCTGGTTATTCTTGGCGAGTTGTTGAGGGAATGATTACTAATTTTCATTTACCCAAATCGAGTTTATTGATGTTGGTGAGTGCTTTGATTGGTAGAGAAAGATTATTAGAATTATATCAAGAAGCAATTGCAGAAAAGTATCGCTTTTATTCCTTTGGGGATGGAATGTTGATTTTGCCTTCTAATTAAACTCAATTTATTTCATCCGTTCACAGACTAAAATAGTTCCCTTTTCTCCTCGTGTAATCCGCAATTCTTCATCTAAATAAAGCACCGCTAAACTACCTTTAGGAGAACGTTTCATCTTAAAATCAATTTCCCCTGTTTCTGTATTCATTCCTGTCGGTGGCACTAACCCAAACATCACTTTCAAAAACAAAGACATCAATTGTTCTTTTAAGCTTTTTTGGGCTGGTTTAGCTTGACTAAATATTGTTTTCCATTGGTCTAAATTTTCCTTGTTTTGAGGGGCTAAACTTCCCCCAGTAAATTGAACTTGTAAGGTCTGATTATCCGCAGGATAACAAACACCTAAATTTTTTACAACCCCTTTTAAAGAAGGAAAATACTCATCAATAATCGTAAACTCAACAACAATATCATGGCTGCGTTTTTCCCCTTCTCCTAACAACACCACGGGTTGTCTAACAGCGTCAATAACTAACTTAAGATTAGTCGGTTCAAACATATTAAAAGCTAACCGTCCTAAGGTATAAGCATACTTCCCATTAGGTAATTTTTCCCCTTGAGGAAAAGACGGCGCACTAATTAACAACCATTCCTTCGATTCTAAGCGATGGCTATGGCTTGGAGCAACAATGGGGTTAAGTTGACAGAGTTGCTCAATTTTCCCCTTAACCTCAGCTTGTTTAACATCTCCATCATAAATCTTCAAAGCGTCTCTCAAGGCAGTTTTTGCAGCTTCTCTGGTAGCAAGTTGGTTCATCATCTTCTCAAAAACTGTTACATTTTATTACAATATAAACAATCCCTCTGTTTTTTGTCTGCCATTCTATGACTGCTAATACGACTTTATCCCCTTTAGATACCCCTTTAACTGCTGGTGGAACTGACCCCAACTACTTCGACTGGCAAGAAGTTTGGTATCCTGTTTATTATGTTGAAGATTTAGACAAAAGTAAACCCACTGCTTTTACTTTATTAGAAAGAAATATTGTCATCTGGTGGGATAAAAAAGCAACCCAATGGCGAGTATTTGATGATCAATGTCCCCACCGTCTTGCCCCCCTTTCTGAAGGCAGAATTAATGAGGTTGGATGTTTAGAATGTCCTTATCATGGTTGGGCTTTTTCCGGGACAGGAAATTGTGAAATTATTCCGCAACAACCACCAGGAGGAAAAGCAGAAAATTCCGTTAGAGCAAAGGTTAAATCTTTACCCGCTAAAGTTTGTCAAGGACTTTTATTTGTTTATGCAGGAAAGGCAGAAAATGCTGATAAAATTTCTATTCCTCTGGTAGATGTTTTAGAAGAAAATGCTGATGAATGGGTTTGCCTTAATACCTTCCGAGACTTACCTTATGATGCCTTAACTTTATTAGAAAATGTGTTAGATTCCAGTCATATTCCCTATACTCATCATCAAACTGTGGGAAACCGAGCTAATGTTTCTCCTGTAGAATTAGAAGTAGTAGAATCAGGAAAGTGGGGGTTTAAGGGTGTCTGGGAAGAAGGTCCCAGAAAAGGCACTTTAGGACGACAAGAAACGACCTTTATCGCTCCTGCTATGATGTGGCATGATCTCACATCTAAACAGTTTGGCCGCACCTTAACCGTTGTTTATGCAACTCCAATTCGCAAGGGAGAATGTCGTCTATTTGCTCGTTTTCCTTTTAAGTTTTCTTCTCCTTTTCCGAAATTATTTATCAAATCAACTCCTACTTGGTATTCCCATTTAGGTAACAATGGAGTCTTAGAAGATGACCAAATCTTTTTGCATCATCAAGAACGTTACTTAGAAGAAAAAGGCGGTAGTGAAAACTTCTATAAGGCGTTCTATTTACCAACAAAAGCTGATTTATTTGTCTTTGAATTTCGCTCTTGGGTCAATCAATATAAGGCTCAACCCTTTCCCCAAAAAACCTTAAGCCCTGTCTTATCTACAGAAACCTTATTAGATCGCTATCATTCCCATACCAAAAAATGTAATAGTTGTCGAACCGCTTTAAAAAATTTACAACGAGTTAAAATAGTGGTAGTGATCGCAACTTCAATCATCTGGGCAATTATTCCTCTTTTGCTCTTAACTTTAGACCATCCTCCCCTAATTTGGCTAGGTTTATTAAGTTCAAGTTTTCCTCTTGCTGTTAGTCTATGGTTTGTTTTAAGTAACCTAGAAAAACAATTTTATCAAGGTCGAGAAATTCCCCCCAGAAATTTACCCAAAAAATAATCAATGGTAGTCAACTGTATTTGATGTTAACAGCAATTTCTCATTTTAAGAACGGAAGGACAAACTGCTATTTGTCCCTAAAACAGTTTAGATTAAATCTCATTATCCAGGTAATTAAGTGTCTCTTCATCTTGACAAAGATCCTTGGTTGGCAGTTAACTTTTCGATGTTTTTCCCAGGTATTGGACAGTTTTATGCGGGCAACTATTTAAGGGCAATTCTTTTTTTTAATGGACAGATTTTTTGGTTAATAATGACAGGGTGGAATATTTTTAGTGCTAAAGGTAATACAGTAACAGGATTTTTTTATTTGGGAATGGCAATCCTTGTCTATCTTAGTAATATTTTAGATGCTCATTTAGGAGTATATTATCCACGACGACAGCAAATCTTAGAAAAAATTCCCCGTAAATCTAAAAATTTGTGGTTTGGGATTTTTGTGACTCGTATTTTACCAGGGTTAGGGCATCTTTATTTACAAAAATCTGTCATTGGTTTAGGGTTATTAACCGCAACTTTAATATTATTAAGTCTCAATAATATATTCCCTCAATTATTATTAATTACGCCATTAATAGCAGCGATCGCCACTTATCACACCTATCACGTCTTTCCTCATCATTCTCAGGGAAAACATCGCTTAATTGTCGCTATGGCAGGGATAATTTTTTTACTTGGTGTCATGGGAAATTATTTTCCTCAATGGTTAGATCAACGCTTTGAAAAGTTTATAATTCCCAGCAAGTCCATGCAACCCACCTTACAAATTAACGATATCGTCTTTGTGAGTAAGTCTGCCAATTATGTCCCGCAACAGAAGGATATTGTCGTCTTTACTCCCTCAGAAAACATCAAAGTCTTTGATCCTGATTTCTCAGATTATTACATTAAACGAATCATTGGAACACCTGGGGATGTGGTTGAAGTGAAACAAGGCAAGGTGTATATTAATAATCAGCCTCTGCAAGAATCTTATATTGCGGAATCGCCTCAATATCAATGGAAGTCTCCAACGATACCCCCTAATCATTACATTGTCTTAGGCGACAATCGTAATGATAGTCTAGATTCCCATTATTGGGGATTATTACCAAGAGAAGTTATTGTCGGTAAAGCTTATAAAATTGGCTGGCCACCCCATCGCATACAAGCAATCGCCCCCTAAAACTTCTCAGAAAATACACGCAAAGCAATTAACCCAAACGGGTGAGCTATCTGGGGGAAGTACGGAGGCAAGGATTTCCGTAAACTAAGTATATAGGTGATGCCTAGTCGTTAATAAGCGAAGGCATAGGAGAAGTCTTTCGTTTGATTCATTTAGTTTGAGCAGGAGAAACCCCCATGGAGCTTATTTCACTTTCTTTAATCTTAGCCGGAACTTTCATTGTGGACTTCTTACTTCACAATAATTAGATAATTAGCTCTTAGGGGGTGATGGTGATGTCCTTGAGAACGATTGGAACACCTGTCTTCCGTCAAGCTTACCGTAAGCCCCTTGATTAAAAAAGGGGTTTTGAGTTTTAAATTTGAGGTTGCTCTAAGAATCTTGAGAAGGGTTTATACTAAAAAAAAGCTAATTTTAAACCTTCAATGAAGATCTTATGGATATTATTAATCTTAGCAATTGGGGATTAGGTCTATTTTTAGGGCTAATGACCTTTTTGTTTATTTTTCGTATTGTCTTAACTTGGTATCCCCAAGTAGAATTAAATCGGTTTCCTTGGAAATTAATCGCCTTACCTACAGAACCCTTGTTAATTCCTGTGCGTAAAGTGATTCCTCCCTTGGGCGGAGTCGATATTAGTCCGATTATTTGGGTGGGAATTTGTAGCTTATTACGGGAAATTTTAATCGGACAACAAGGCTTAATTACAATGGCTTTACATTAGGGATTAAGCTTCCCCGCTCTAAAGAGACGGGGATTTCTGAAGAGTCCACAAAAAACTTTCTTAGGCGCACGTGAAGAGGTGAAGGAGTTAGGAGATGAGGAGAAAGTTTTATTGACGTTCGAGTTGATTAGGGCCTACCGTCACCGCTAAACTGCAAAGGGGGTCATTAGATCACCCATAATAATAGTGTAAAAAGAAAAACTCATCATGACGCGGCAATATTGCATTACTCTTCTTCCTGGCGATGGCATCGGCCCTGAAATTTTAGCTGTTACTGTCAATGTCCTCAAAGCGATCGCAAGTCAACTAGATATTGAGTTTAAATTTCAAGAGGCCCTGATTGGAGGGGCCGCCATTGATGCTACCGGAAACCCCCTACCAGACGAAACCCTTGCCCTTTGTCGCAACAGTGATGCGGTTTTACTCGCGGCCATTGGGGGATATAAATGGGACAACTTACCTCGTCATCAACGGCCCGAAACAGGTTTATTAGCCATTCGCGCGGGTTTAAATCTCTTTGCTAATTTACGGCCGGCCACCATTTTACCCCAGTTAATTAGTGCTTCTTCACTCAAACCCGAAGTCGTGGAAGGGGTTGATATTATGGTGGTGCGAGAATTAACGGGAGGCATCTATTTTGGCCAACCGAAAGGCATTTTTGAGACAGAAACCGGAGAAAAACGGGGCGTGAATACCATGGCCTATACGGAGTCAGAAATTGACCGTATTGCGAAGGTAGCCTTTGAAACTGCCCAAAAACGCAGCAAAAGATTATGTTCTGTGGATAAGGCTAATGTCTTAGATGTCTCTCAATTATGGCGCGATCGCGTCACTTTGATGGGAGAAAATTATCCTGATGTGGAACTTTCTCATCTCTATGTCGATAATGCGGCCATGCAGTTAGTGCGTGCGCCGAAACAGTTTGATACCATTGTCACGGGTAATTTATTTGGGGATATTCTCTCTGATGCTGCGGCTATGTTAACGGGTAGTATTGGGATGTTACCTTCTGCTAGTTTAGGGTTAGAAAAGCCTGGTTTATTTGAACCCGTACACGGTTCGGCCCCTGACATTGCGGGCCAGGATAAAGCCAACCCCTTGGCCCAGGTTCTTAGCGGAGCCATGATGTTACGCTATGGTTTAAATGAGCCTCAAGCTGCGGATAAGATAGAAAAGGCGGTTTTAGAGGTGTTGGCTCAAGGCTATCGTACGGGAGATATTATGTCTCCTGGCATGAAATCTGTGGGTTGTCGGGCTATGGGAGATATTCTGTTAAAGATTTTGGAATCATAGGGCGTAATTTATCCGTCTTCTAGTTGGATGACGGTAAACTACAAGCAAGGTAATGTGTGAGGAGCGCAAATTATGGTATATTCACCCCAAATCAAAGACCCTAGACAACAACAGATGGATTCAACTATTGTACTTGACCCAATTTTATTGAGGGCCGCCCAAAGAATTTATCGCACCTATTGTGTGTTGCACTCGAAGCAGGGGAAGCGGCCCTATGGCATTGCTATTCATAAAAAAAGCCACCGAGGACAGCTAATTTTTCGCGCTGAACCTGTTTTATTGCCTGGGGAATGTTTTGTCCCAACGAAGCAATTAGAAGCGGAGATTTATTGAGAAACAAATTTTGTAATCTAGATAAATAATAAAAAAACTGTCTCAATTTTTGAGGCGGATATTTTTTAATTTTTTTTTAAGATTTAACCTTCTGAAAAGTTTATAAACGAACATTTATCAGAAATAAAGATTAACAATTTTTATGAAGAATATTATTGTTTTATTACCAGAGTCTAAAATTTTTGTATTAATAGTAAGCTTTGTCTAATTTTTCTACTTAGAATTTCCTCAAATAGTTGTTTTTCCCTAATCAGGAGATTTTTTTATGTCAAAGTCTGCTCAGACAATTATGGCTACCATTGCTGGTGCTACTTGTAGCTTCGGATTAGGCTTAGTTAATCTCAACCCTGCTCAAGCGACCACTCTATCTTTTTCCGGAAATTTAGCCCCCTCCTCCTTTGCTCCTCTATCTGAGGGAACTTTCACAGGAATTGCGGAATTACCAGAGTTTAAAATGGATGATCTGTTCACTCCTAATGGTGTTGCCTTTACATCTGGTAGCATGGAGTTTTTTGACTCCTTTGGTAAACTTATTCCTTCAGAAGTTGAACAGGGTTTTATCCGGGCGATTGGTGATCTTCCACCAGTTGCCGGTACTCTATTCGAGCTTGAAATAACCGCCATGGGATCTCTTAATGTCAACATACCCAATCAAGAAAGCTGTATCGCAGCAGGGGGAATATGGATTCCTGTACCACAGCCAGGGCATTGTATAGGACGCTTTATACATAAAGATAGAGTACAGACACAGGCTGGTCGCATAAGCGGTTCTTTGCCCTGGTTGTCCGGCGAGATCGCGGTGGAATCAGCAGACCAAACGCAGATTGTTACTCAAGTTACTTCGGCTAGTTTTACTGCTCAAAGCACTCCCGAACCTGCTTCTATATTAAGTCTTCTCGCCCTTGGTACTTTAGGCGCAACTTCAACTCTAAAACGCAAATTTAATCAATCTAACACTTCTGAAAAAGACAAAATAAAAGTAGATTAATAAGTCTAGCTAAACATTCTCGTAGGGGTCAACGGCCGTTGACCCCTACAACATCCACATCTGTAGTCCAAGTTGATGAAAATGGTATAACTTCTGACTTCTACCATAGCACTAAGTGCTGTCATTCTTCTTCTTCTAATCCATCAGAATTATCAGGCATAGAAGCTAACATATTTTGAACTAAATCATACTGAGTAAAACTTGTATTTCCGTTCCAATGTTCCCAAGCTTCAATATGTTTCATCCGTAAAGCCATTTCTAAAATCATCCTACCTTCTTCATGAAGACTCACCGCAATCTCTTCAATTTCCGGTAAAGGTTCTTTTGATTTTTCTTGCATATAAGCCGTAACAGCCGCTTCTTTTTCTTCCCTTGTTTCGTATTGATTTTCTACAGCCATTAATTCTTGTTCCAGGGCTTCGGGACTGTGAATAATAATATCATCTCGGTCAAAAAATTCCGCAAAAGAAGTCGGAGGCTTTGGGGTTTCATTGGGCAGAGAACCAAAGAATTTATTAACCAAACGCAATCTTACCGGTTCAGCAGCACGCCAATTTAATCGAGTTTGAAAGAACTTAATTGCTTCGATCAATCGTTGAAAAGAACGAACCTCTAAGATCATTATTTCATCATCAATGAAACTAAAATAACCCAAAGGAACTGGTTGTACATCCTTAGGAATTTTATTATAAGACTGTTCAAACCGAATTTTTTTCGCTTCTTCCTTGTATAACCAATACCAGCGATCGCTTGAGGGATGATACTCCATACATTTAAGCTTTTGAAACACCCCTAAAACCGTCTTTTTATTAGAAACCTGATAATAAAGTCTGGCGGGTTGATAGGGTTCGCCAGTAATATTCGTGATTAAATTCTCTTGAGTTTGAGTAGTTGACATTTTTATCGAGAAGGAAAGAACATCGTGAATGCCTCTGAGTTTACCCCAGTTTTTAGGTATCACTAGAGAGTATTTATTATCTTTTTAGTTGACGGTTTATTCATCCTCAATTGGCGGCCGGCACAATTTCTCAAATTCCCCCGGTTTAAAACTTCGATTATCATTGCTAGGACGGCGTTTGCGACTCCCGTACTGATTGGTTTTTTCTAAGAGAAAAACATAATCACAGACGACTTGCTCCAACTGTGTCCCCTCATCAATTTTCCAGGCTTCCACACAAGCCCCTGTCAGATTTGCCCCCGTAAAATTAGTATGATTAGCCACAGCTTTCGTTAAATTAGCCCCTTCCAAATTAGCCCCGCGAAACGTAGCATCAGTCAGATCTGCCAGTTTAAAATTGGCCCGATGCAAGTTGGCCCCATCCAAATTCGCACCCCGTAAACTGACTTTGCCATAATATTGTTTATAGCCAAATTGAGGATTCACCAATAAATCCCGAATTGTAGGTTCACAGAGAATGGAGTCTCCCAGTCTGGCCCCATCTAATTTCAGGGTATCGTGAAAACAAGTCCTTGTTAGGGTTGCTTGCCGAAGATCCGTACTTTTTAGGGTTGCTCCGGTAAAGTTGGCATCCGTGAGATCGGCCTGATAAAAACTTGTCCCACCAATAGAGGTAAAGGTGATCGCAATTTGACGAATCCACTCATCTCTAGGATCGCCTTTGATGGAACGCCAGCCGAGATAAGCACTTAATAAAGTAACCGCTACGGCCGCTATTCCTGCCCCAAAAATGGTAAAAGAAAAGACTTCTGCTTCCTCTACAGCAAGCATAAAGGCGATGATAACCGCAAAAGGAAACATTCCGGCGATCGCCGCCGTACCCGCTACGGCCCCGGCCGCGGCCCCCGCGATCGCCCCGGCCACCGCAGCAATAATCGCCACCACTAAATGAAGACAAAAAGTTACCCCAAAGGTTAAGGCCATAGATAAGGAAAAGGGCAAAGATCCGGCAAAGGCAACGGCGATCACCCCGGTGGCCATCAAGGCAATTACCACTGCCCCTAACCCCCCTTCTAAGCCTTGAAGATAGCTGAAAATACAAAAAAGGATCAAAATAATAATGGCTGTCCATCCTGCGATTTGGTTCGTTATGTCCAGACTTTCTGAGGTCAGCACCACAAAACTTCCGGCAAATCCCGAAAAAATTCCCGATAAGGCCGCCAACAACCAGGAAAATCCGATCAAACTCACCGCCCACTTTTTCGGTAATCCGCCTTTAGCTTGCCAAAAGTTGGCCCCGGTGAGAATAGCCTGAGCAAAATTTGCCCCTCGAATGTCAGCATGACTGAAGTTGGCCCCCGTGAGGTTTTTTCCCTTAAAATTTTGCCCTCTCAGGTTTTCTCCTCGGAAATCGAGTTTTCCTTGTTCGTAGCGTTTGAGGACTTGAGATGTTTTCATCGGTGATGGGTGAACAGTTATTAATTTTGATCTTGGACTAAGTATAGTTATTTATTTTTCAAACTGTACAAATATTAAACATTGTTTCATTTCATGAATTTTAGGATTATCTTTTAATGTCGGGGTTCGCAAATACTTATATCTTATAAGGGAAAGCTTTTTAAATGTGTTGAGGAGGCTACATATATGTACATACTGCAAATGCCAGTGGATACCGTGCAAGTCAATGTTTTTGTTGAAAGCGTTAAAAGCCAATTGGCTGGGTTTGGCTTTAAACTCATTGGTGCTATTCTTCTGTGGGTGGTAGGACAATGGTTAATTAAAACGGGTGTTCGTTTACTCTCTCGTCTTCTGAAGCGACAAAGCATTGAACCGACTCTTGTTGCCTATTTGGCGAATTTTTTGAACATTGCCCTAAAAATCATTTTAATCGTCGCTATTCTTGGGTATTTTGGCGTTGAAACCACGTCCTTTGCGGCTTTATTAGCTGCGGCCGGTATTGCCATTGGGGCCGCTTGGGGAGGACTGTTAGCGAATTTTGCTGCGGGTGTCTTCCTGGTGATTTTCCGTCCTTTTGCCGTGGGTGACTTTATTGCTACGGCAGGTGTCATCGGAACGGTTGAAGAAATTGGCTTGTTTGTTACTGTCATTAATACGATGGATAATGTAAGAACTATTATCGGAAATAATAAGATTTTTTCCGATAATATTCAAAACTTTTCCGCTAACCCCTACCGTCGGGTCGATTTAGTGGCACAACTGAATCATAGTGTGAATTATGCTGAGGCGATTAATTTACTTCAGGAAAGATTACGCCAAATTCCTAATGTTATGGAAAATCCTCAACCTGATGTCGAAATTTTAGAGTTTAATCTCGCTGGCCCGGTTTTGGCGGTTCGTCCCTATTGTCATAACGAAAATTATTGGCAAGTTTATTTTGACACCAATAAAACCATTCGTGAAACTTTAGGAAGTGCTGGTTATCCTGCCCCTGAACAACATTATGTGATTCGTCAAAGTTCTGCGGTTTAATCAGATTATTTCCCTGAAAAAATACTTGAAATCTAAGCTTAAAGCCCGCGAAGGCGGGCTTAGTTTGTATAACCCCAGGTTTTAGACTGAGGGAATTTAACACCAATGGGAAAAAATGTTACTGTTGCTACTGTCAAAAATGCACAAATAATTTTATAATCTTTTTAGATTTTTGTGAGTGTGAGGTTTAATCTCTCATGAGTCCCACGATTTTACGGCAATTATGGTCTATTATTGAACAAACCCAAGCTCAAACGCTACTCAGTCTGAGTCAAGCTGATTTAGTCAATTGCTTGATTGCAAAGCTTCAACAAAAGAAACCCCTCAGTCATGACGAATACCATCATCTGAATCATTACATAACTCTACGCGCTACATTAATCCGAGATTTAGCTCAAGCTCGTCTCGAAGAGCAGATGGTTTAACTGACGACGCTGTTGTCTTTTTTTTTACGGGACTGACGGGGCTCGAACCCGCAACTTCCGCCGTGACAGGGCGGTGCTCTAACCAATTGAACTACAGTCCCATATTTTTTGAGCCGAATATAATCATACCAAGGTTAACGAAAGTTTGTCAAGAGATTTGCTAAAAAAACTTTTTTAAAGTTCGACTAAAATGTCTAAATCCTGTTCCTGAGCGGTTTTCAACAGAAATAAGGCTGCGATCGCGTCTTGGACTGCCACCCCGACTGACTTCATACCATTTTCATCAACTGGGACTACAGATGTGGATGTTGTAGGGGTCAACGCTTCGACTCCGCTTAGGGTTGACCCCCAGGAAAATGTGTCGCTTAATAACATCATAAACATTGAGCAAGAATTCCTAAAAAAACAGCGATCTTGTCCTAAAGATCGCTGACAACAAGGAGAATTAAGACACAAAGCATGGCATTTTTTTGTCTAGTCTAACCAAGTATACTGACGTTTTTCTCAGTCCCAGACTCTTCATCGAAAAGATTACCCACTGCAATTAAATCTATCATTTGTGATGTATCTCCTTTAATCATTGACTCCTCAGAATTAGTTACTTCTGATTCCTCGTCGTTAATAAGAGAATGACGTACTTCATAAAATTCTTTGCTCAGATTTCTGGCCTGTTCATAGCTTTCAATATCACCTTGTTCAAAGTAATATTTAGCTGCCAGTCGTAAATCTTCAACTGCTTGTTTTTTACTGCCTAATTCTGCCAACAAAATGCCACGACTGTGATAAGCTTTAGCATAGGTAGAATCTAGATGTAAGGCTTCGGTATAATCTTCAATTGCTCCGGTTTTATCCCCTAATTTTTGATGACTTAACCCCCGTTGATAGTAAGCTTCAACCCCATCAGGATTACTCCGAATTACTTGGGATAAGTTTTCAATTTGTTGTAAACTCTTGACAATTTCTTCAACTTGTTGTTGCTGAGCATTTAAAGCATTAGTAAACTCATTGAGTTTTCTATCTTCTTGCATTAACCCATCAAGAGATTGTTGAGAATCTTGTAATTTATCTGACAAATCATTGACCTTAGATTGAAAGGCTTGATTTTGTTTCTCCCAGTTATTCTGAGTCTCTTGGTGTAACTGGTTAAATTGCTCAAAAATCACAGATTTATTGTTATTTATTTGCTCAGTTAACTGCATAATTGCTGTTTGCTGAACCTGAGCCATTTCTACTTTTAATTGACGGCGATTAGCCATTTGTAAAGCGAGGGAAAAAGAAAGGGGAATTGTAGCGAAAGCAGCATTCCCAAAGAATGAGCCAACGACACCGCCAAATAGGCCAACTCCTGATAATAAATCGAAAATATCAGAGAGATTATTCCCACTAGATTGATTTTCTAATTCCTGGGTTTCTACTTGTGATTCCATGATTGTAAATCCTGTTAAATTGCTGAGTTAAATTAATGAATTTTTAGGCAAGATATTCTTCTTCTTGATGAGTTAAAATTGTGCAATTAGAGGTAGGAGATGCCGCACAAAGCAAGATATAACCTTCTTTTATTTCATGAGGACGGAGAAATGATAAAGCTTTTGAACTTTGTTCGACATTACCCTCAATAACTTTAGCTAAACAATCAAAACAAGCAGCAGCGCGACAAGAACAAGGATGCTTAATTCCTTGTTGCTCAGCCATGTCAAGAATGTAGTCATTAGCTGTCACTTTAATGGTCTTATTTAGATCTTTTTTAGCATTAATTAAAGTGACATTAAAAGCAGTATTTTGATCATTCATTACAAAAATCCTCAAGATTAAATTGCTCAATTTTTCTGAACGGTTTAGGCACCAAGAATGGTACTATCAAGTTGCAAAGCAGGAAGAATGAAGGCAGCTTCTTCAGGGGTTAAATATTTTTTAATAACTGCCTGAATTGTCGGATAATGGGTGCGGACAAAGAATTTATAACCCACAGCACGAACAATGGTTTGCACCCAAATTAAAAGTCCATCCCGTAAACGATCTAAGTCGTTAATTAACATGGCAGAACTAGCATAACGGATGGCATTTTTGCGATCACGGCGACAAATTTCTTTTTCATGTTCACCCATCGTATATAGACAGTTATCCTTATTTAATTCGTGCATTTTTGCTTCAACTTCCAGGAGAATTGCTACTTCATTATCCCGAATTTTTTCGTAGGTACTGACGCGCATATCTACTGAGTCTAAATAGCTTTCGATAAACCCTAATTCTGCATCAGTTGCATAACGGCCATCTGCCTCTAAACTTAATCGTGAAAACTGTGTTAACATTGGCTTATTTTTCCTTTGTTTTCAATAGAATTAACTAGGTTAAGTGTTTTATCCATCTTGAGTTTTGGCGATGTATTCAGCCACTTCGACTTGAGTATCTTTGAGTTGGGTAATCATCGAACGAGTGACTAATTTTCCCGCCTCAACTAATACTGCTCCTGTAATGGGATGTAAGATATTTTCCTCTGCTCGACGGCCAATTAAATCTTCAATATTTTCAATTTCACTGACATACATACCAGAGGGAATTTCAACGACAACACCTTCTCCAATTACCCGTGCTTGACAAGCAAGTCGAGAGAATTTATTAGCTGTTGTAATCACTTCCATCGTACGCATTTCTCGCCGATTTACAGGGGATAAACTATCCATCCCTTCTGTAATAAAAACATGGCAAGTGGAACACATTCCCCTTCCTCCGCACTCTTTCCAAACATTCAAATCTTTTTGCAGTAAACCACTCAAAAGATTGTCATTTGTTTGTATTGCAACTTCTTGATTAATGGGGTCAAGTTTAACAGTTTTTGCCATGTTTAAATGCTCCTAAATTAATTAGTTAAGTTTGATTGATTGCGACACAATAATTCCATAATTGTCGCGTGATCGTGACCTTCTTCTATCCAAGCTTCAATGGGTTTAATGCGTTCAGCTAATCCAATAACAAAGTTATTAGAATCTGCTCCCATTGATTCACAAGATGTTTGAATACAGTGTAAATCTTGTCCTGTTAATTGAGTAAAAAATGCACTTAAAATTCCTGCTTCTAAGAAACACATCGGACGCTTATTTTGGGGGGCAACTTGAGCAAAGGGGGAATTAACAATTTTCGGAATTAAAAACCCATTCTGATAATATTTTAGATCAATCTCTAGGGTTCCCCATCCATGAGTTTTCCAGCATTGTTTTAGGCATTGAATAAACTGAATCATCTCCATTTGTGCTAAGGGTTGTTTATAGTATTCCCCTAATTCCTCTGCAAATCGCTGATAGAAACTTTTTCCCCACCAACGGCCACAACTAAATAGAGCGACACCACTTCCTTGTCCTAATTCATCTTCTAAAGTAGCATACATAGCCTCTAATAAAGGTTGAGGTAAGGCCAGTAAACGGGAACCACTACGATTTTCTAATAAGCCAAATTCAAAGTCTCCTTGAAGATAGGCATCAGGGGAAAAGTAATTTCCTTTTAATGATGAATTGTTAGCTAAATTTGCAACATCAATCATTGTAATTATGCTCCTATGTTCTCTATTTTAGCTGAAGATTTTGGTTCGATTAATATGGTTTTTGCTTGAGACAAGAAAGGATTAATTAATGCCATTTGTATTGAGGAAAAACTCTCTTCTAACTTTTCTTTTAAGCATTCAAAAAGATGAGTTTCAATGACCACCATTTCCTGCGCGTGAACCATATCTGTCAGCCATTCTAAGAGACGATGGTTAAAATAATCAGGGTTATTTAATAACAGGGCCATAGCACCATAACGCATCACGGACATCCAATGTCCTAAAGCCTGTTCAAGACGTTGGCTATTTTCATCAGGAAATGCCTCAACTAAACTATCAGCAACAGATTGAAAAATACTAATTTCTTGATCCCGCAGACACTGATAAATTGCCAAGCATTCTCTAAGGCGATTAGCTTGATTTTTTAGAGTCGTAATGTCTGAAGTTTGAAGATAGTGATCTTCTGCTTCATAGAATAAATGTTCAAAATCTTTTTGCATGGTCTTGATTCTAGAATAAATCGGATAAATTGTTTACATTCAAGTCTTGAGATGACGAATTAATTTCCTTTTTAAGAGAAGATGATTGAGCGATTGGAGCTATTTTAGAAAATCCTTGCCAGCCCATTTCTTGAAAAAATTCAGCCACAGGTAACGTCATTAAAGCTTGCTGAGTTCTTGGCATTGCTTTAACTAAAGGTTGATGAGAAATCTTTCCCGTCCAGTTACCTTGTGAGAGAAAATCTCCCAAACTTAAACATAAAAAAGATGAAGGTTTTATGTTATTTTTAGAAGTATCTAAGGGTTGAAGTCTTGGGGGTTGACCAGTCCAATTATAGGCACTAAAAAACTCATTGACACTTAACCCTGCCCAAGCTGTTATACTCATCATTTAAGATACTCCCCATGATACAAACGCTTTTCAATATCTTTGGCTAATGCGCCTTCATTTAACCAAAAAGTTGCTGCATCAATGCGATCTTTTTTACCGATGAGAAACTTACAATAAGTTTCCCCCATAGCATAGCATTGAATCTCAATACCATTTAAGTCTTTTTTGACTAAATTGCTGAAAAATCCTGCTAATAATCCAGCGTAAATATGACAAACAGGTTTACCAACATCCCCTAAAGTTCGAGCAACAGCAGAGTCAAAAATATTGACAAACATAAAGCCATTTTTCTGCTCACTCATATCCACTTCCCAGTTACCCCAACCTTGAGCAGTAAAGGGCCACCACCAAGCTTCTAAAACATAATTTAGATTGAGTTGATTAAGGGGTTTTTCATACTCATATTCAGAATAAAGCCACTGTTGAAAAAAGACAGCGTCTCGTTTACCCCATTCTTTACCAATGTTATAGGTAACGACTCCTGCTGCACTGCCGATTTCTTCTTCTAATCCTTCAATTAAACCCAGAATAAAATCTTCACTGGTTAAAATATTACGGGATTCATTCCAATCAATAATGGTTCCAGTTTGTGTTTGAAAACAGAAAAAATCTTCTAAGCCATAATGATGATGTCTTTTAGGATATTTCTTCTTTAAAATATGCTCAACTTTTTGGGATAATTGTTTCGTTTCTTGTTTGCTGTCACTTGAGGTGAAAACCATAGCTTGAAAACCTCAAACTGTTGAAGGTGATTTATGTATTTGTTAACTTGATTTCATTCTAGAAAAATTGCTGATCGCCTTCCTCAGTAGTTTTGAGTAAATCCTGGGTAGGTTCTCTCTATTTCTCTGTAGTTATGCCTAATTCAACAGAGTAAAAACTGAGATCGGTTATAGAAAGTAAACAACGGCTGTCTCAAAAATGGCACTAAGATTAAATTGAAGTAACTAGACTAGAGGAAAATGAGATTATTAGAACATTTAGCTGAGATCTTAGAACGTTGGGTTGGGGGTTTTCGGTTAATATTAGAGTTTGTTTCGGTGGTTTGCGTGATTTGTGGCTTTTTCGGATCATTTCGTGCCTTAATTTTGGGTATTCGTCGCCAGTCTTTTCCTTTCTTAGAGGTGCGTATTCGCTTTGGTTCTTGGTTGGCTTTGGCCTTAGAATTTCAATTAGGCTCGGACATTTTATCGACGACGGTTGCTCCCTCCTGGGAAACCTTGGGAAAATTAGGGGCCATTGCCGTTATTCGTACTTTTCTCAACTATTTCTTAAATCAGGAATTAGAAGCGGAACAGTCTCTTCGGGAACGTAGGGGAAACTGAAAAGTCTAAAATAAAGTGTTATCTGATCGCTGTTTTGCTTAATCATGAATTCACCCCATCAATGGACTATCTATAAAGAATTTCGCTTTGAAGCGGCCCATCAACTCCCCTATCATGATGGTAAATGTCGTCGTCTTCATGGCCATAGTTGGGTTGGCCGAGTTTATGTGAGTAGCGATCGCCTGATAGCAGAGGGGTCAAAACAAGGGATGGTTATGGACTTTGGGGATATTAAGCGGTATTTAGAGCCTCTGATCGAGAATTTTTTAGATCATTATTATCTCAATGAAACCACAGGGTTAGAAAGTCCTACCAGTGAAGCGATCGCTCAATGGATTTTTGAGAAATTGGAAACCGCGGGACTTTCAGGACTGCAAGGAGTAGAAATTCAAGAAACTTGTACTTCTGGGGCGCGATATAGTAGAAGCTAGGAGTTGTGGAGGCTTAATAATATTAAACCCCTACAGAAGTTATCAGTAAAGTTGTCTCCAGTTCCAGAAATTTGTCTAAATCTAATCCCTTGCTTACAATAAAAGCACATAAAATTTTTATTCTCTCCATTTAATATGGAAATCCTTTGTACTCGTCCTGAATGTTCTCATCCTAAAAATCATTTTTCGGATCTTGATGACCCGACGACTCTAAAAACAGTTCAACAAAAATACTGTACCAGTTGTGGAATGCCGCTGATTTTAGCCGGTCGTTATCTTCCTTCTAAATTACTAGGTAAAGGAGGATTTGGGGCGGCATTTTTAGCAAAAGATCGCTATACTCCCACCATGCGTTTGTGTGTGGTGAAACAGTTTCAACCGGAAGGAAACTTAACTGCTCAAGCCTTGGCTATTGCTCAAGAATTATTTGAACGAGAAGCGGTGACGTTAGAAGAATTAGGGAGTAAACATCCCCAAATACCCCAATTATATGCGTTTTTTCCCTTGGTCGTTTCTAATGGTTTAACAAAGCAAGAAGAACAATTTTTTTATTTAGTTCAAGAATTAATTGATGGAGAAGATTTAGAAACAGAATTACGCAAAAATGGGGTATTCTCTGAAGCAGAAGTAATAGAGGTAATGACGGAAATTTTAGGGGTTTTGCAATTTATTCACGATCATAATTGTATTCATCGGGATATTAAACCCTCTAATATTATGCGGGATAAACAGGGGCGTTTATATTTACTTGATTTCGGGGCAGTTAAACAAGTAACCGCCGGGGCAGGTAATCAACAAAAACGCTCAACGGGAATTTTTTCGATGGGGTTTGCTCCCCCTGAGCAAATGCAAGGTTCAACCGTTTATCCAGCAACAGATTTATATGCCTTAGCCACAACTTGTCTTAATCTTTTAACGGGAAAACCCCCAGAAGAATTGTATGATTCCTATCATAATTGTTGGAATTGGAAACCCAATGTCCCCAAAATTAGCGATAAGTTAGCCGCCATTTTAGATCGTCTCTTACTTCCTATTCCTAATGATCGTTATGGCAGTGCAACCGAGGTTTTACAAGCATTACATTCCTCTCCTTCTCTTCCTATAAAACCGACTCCAAATACAACTGTTCAAACGCCTTCACCTATTCCTCTTATTGTGTCTCCTTCTCCTTCTTCAAAAGTTGCTAAACATTCTTTTTCCAGTGTAGAATTACTCCTCAGCGCGGGGTTTACTGGGTTTGAAGGAGCTTTGTTAATTATAGTGTTAAAAGGTTTAATCGCTGCCCCTGGAATTATCCTCGGATGTATGGGAATTGGGGGATTAATTTATGCTCAATATCGTCGTATGATCGAGGGGAAAGATTTACTGATTATTGGGGTAATTAGTGCGCTATTATTAATGTTTATGCCGATACTTCGCGGTAGCTTATCTTTGCCTTACATATTAATTATTGCAGTAATTTCTGGAGCCGGATTAATTGCCGTTACATCTTTATTTCGATTGATTTATCAATTGCTTTCTCGTATTTTATAGATTTTAAAATCATTAATGGTTTTCATGACAGGTAAAGTTTATTTAGTGGGTTCAGGAGTTAGTAATTTAGATTATTTAACTATTCGTGGTCAATGGCTTTTATCTCAAGCTGATGTTTTAGTTTATGATGCTTTAGTTAATCTGAAAATTCTTGATTTAGTACCCGAAAATTGCCTTAAATTGAATGTTGGTAAGCGGGGTGGTTTACCCAGTACAAATCAAGAACAAATCAATGATTTACTAATTATTTACTGCTTAAAAGGCAAACAAGTGGTAAGATTAAAAAGTGGCGATCCCTTAATATTTGGCAGAGCCAATGAGGAAATAAATGCCTTAATTAAAGCAGGTTGTAATTATGAATTAGTGCCTGGAATTTCTTCTGCTTTGGCGGCTCCTTTATTAGCTGGAATTCCCTTAACGGATAAATTTATCAGTCATTGTTTTACTGTAATGACAGGTCATGATCCAAATTTATTAAATTGGGATGCTTTAGCAAAGATTGACACATTAGTAATCTTAATGGGGGCAAAAAAACTTGGGAGAATAATTTACAATTTGTTAGAAAAGGGGCGATCACCAGATGAACCAATTGCTATTATTCGTGATGGAGGAAGTCCAAAACAAAAGATTTGGATAGGTACATTAAAGAGTATAATAGAGCAAGTTTCTGGTGTCTCATTATCTCCAGCAATTATTGTGATCGGAAAAGTGGTTAATTTAAGAAATATGTCCTCATCTGCTGACCTTCCTTTAAAGGGAAAAACTGTTTTAATTACCCGTGCGGCTGAACAATCAAGTCAATTTAGTGTCATTTTACAACAACAGGGTGCAGTAACCATTGAAATGCCAGCATTGGAAATTTTACCCCCTTCTAATTGGGAAGCATTAGATAAAGCAATTCAAGAATTATCTTCCTTTAATTGGTTGATTTTAACCTCAGCAAATGGGGTTAAATTCTTTTTTGAACGCTTAAAAGAATTAGGAAAAGATTCCCGCGCTTTAGGAGGAATTAAGATTGCTGTTGTTGGCAAAAAAACCGCATCTTTTTTACAGAATCATGGCTTAATTCCTGACTTTGTTCCTCCTAATTTTGTGGCAGACTCTTTAGTAGAAAACTTTCCAGAAACTTTAAATAATCAAAAAATATTATTTCCCCGTGTTGAAACAGGTGGCCGAGAAATTTTAGTTCAAGAATTACAAAAACAAGGAGCAGAAGTAAGAGAAGTTCCGGCTTATCAGTCAGGATGTCCTCAAAAAATCAATCTCGATGCTTGGGAAGCAATACAACAAAAACAAGTCAATATTATAACCTTTGCAAGTTCTAAAACCGTCCAGAATTTTCATGACTTATTGAAACAAGAAATAAATAGAAATTCTGAGTTAAATATGTTATCATTATTAGAAGATGTTTGTTTTGCTTCTATTGGGCCTCAAACTTCCACAACCTGTTATAAACTCTTAGGGAGAGTTGATATAGAAGCCAAAGAATATACCTTAGAGGGACTAATTGATGCTCTGATCAATTATCAATCAAATTAGTATCATCATTACTCCGAAAACCCTACCAATAATTAAGAAACCTTGATATCTTTGAGGAAAAGTAGACAATCTCTCATTATCATTAAAGTAGAGATCTATCCATCGATAAATTAAATTCAATGCTAAAATACGCTTATTACCCTGGTTGTGTTGCTCAAGGAGCTTGTCGTGAACTTTATTTATCGACTGCGGCCTTAACCGATGCCTTAGGGATAGAATTAATTGAACTCAAAAAAGCCGCTTGCTGCGGTTCAGGAACTTATAAAGAAGATTCTCAACTATTAGAAGATACCGTTAATGCGCGGAATATTGCCCTAGCAGAGTCTCTTAATCTTCCCCTTTTAACCCATTGTAGCACCTGTCAAGGAGTCATTGGCCATGTGGATGAACGGTTAAAAGATGCACAAAAAAATGATCCTTCTTATCTTGAAAAAGTGAATGGTTTCTTAAAAAAAGAACAATGTTCCCCCTATCAAGGTAGCACAGAAGTTAAACATTTATTGTGGGCATTAGTGGCTGATTACGGACTTGATAACTTACAAAAGAAAGTCAAACGTAAGCTCTCAGGATTAAATTGTGCGGCCTTTTACGGCTGTTATTTATTACGCAGTCAAGACAAACTAGCTTATGATAACCCCTTTCATCCAGAGTCCTTAGAAAACGTTTTTCGTGTGGTAGGAGCTAATCCTATTTATTATCAGGGAAGAACACAATGTTGTGGTTGGCCCCTGTCTAGTTATGCCACAGAGCAATCCTTTAAAATGGCAGGAAATCACCTGACAGAAGCGATTGAAGCGGGAGCAGATTGTTTAGTGACTCCTTGTCCTTTGTGTCATTTAAACTTAGATTCAAGACAACCGGAAGTTGAAAAAGTCATCGGTCACAAATTAGGTATTCCCGTATTACATTTACCTCAATTAGTGGCTTTAGCCTTGGGAGTTGAGCCTGAAAAATTAGGCTTAGATCGTCATATTGTTTCCACTAAATCTGTCTTAAATAAGTTAAGTTTAAACTAAATTGATCTAATTTTTGGCAGTCTCGCTCCGCGAGTGCGACTGCATCGCTCTTTTGATACAAACTTGATACTGTAAACTGTGACAGTAATATAATTAGGTTGTCCCCAAAAAAGAGAACGCGATCGCCACTTCTTGAAAAATTTCTGTTGTTGTGCCTATTCATGCCAACTAGAACGCCAAGCGGCTTCAGCTTCAGCTTGAGCATAGTCTTGTTGAGCTAAAATATAAGCTTTTCGCATTCTTTTTAGCATTTCTAGCTGTTTCATGATCCCTTTTCGTTGAATACTTAATTGAGGATCAGCAAATTCTATTTCTGACAATCGTAAATGAATTGCAGAAATTTTAGTGATTTTTGAGGGTTGATCTTCATCTTCCTCCTCTTCTTCCTCCTCTTCTTTATGACTTGTTTCCACTAACAAGTTTAGAATATTAGGTGAATTTCCGGCTGACATTCCCCCTTCTTCTGCTTGTAATGCCATTTCTAATAATTGGGGAGGTAAATTACTAGAAATAATTTGGGCTTTTTGTAAATTACTATTCACTTCTTGAGAAAGTTCATCTAAAATAATTCTAATTCCCTGTTCTATCTTTTTACACCAATTCACTAAATCTTCAGGGGTTTTTATCGTATAAATTTCGTTTTCTTCTGGTAATTCTGGTAACTGAAATGATGGATCTTTGCCCGATAATTGAATAAAAATTTGTTGTTCAGTAATCGTCGGTTTTGGGACAGGTTGAGGTAAGGACAAATAAGCTAATAATTTAGGTTGAATACCTTTCCCTAAGTTACGGATTTTTTCTTGAAATTTTTCCCTCTGACTATAAGATAATTTTAAAAATTCCTCTGGATAAATCTGGGTACAAATTTGATATACAGCTAAAATCAATTGTTTATGAACAGACTGACTCAAGGACTCTAAATATTGTCGATAAAGATCATTTAACTCTGTTGAAAGTTGAGTAGCTTGTTCTTGCAAGGCGGTCAAATTTTGTCTAATTTGCTGGAGAGATTTGGCCATAATTCAAGCTTGAATAATAATTTTAGATTATTGATCAAAAAAAGGCAAAAGTAGGACAATCATTCCGACCTTTTGCCTTAATTTTAATGAGATTGTTCCCATCAGGATTACTTTCTTTTTTTCCCTTTTTTCCCAGTGGTTTTAAGGGGGGGCTGTTTCGGAGTTGCTTCCGGTTCAGGTGTTGTCGGTTCAGCAAGTGCTTCAACTTTTGGCTCAGGGGTTGCTTCCGGTTCCGCTTCGGGTTCAGGTTCAGGGGTTGTTTGACCCGTTTGAGCCGCCACTTCATCAGCAAAGTTGACTTCTTGTTTTTCGATACCTTCCCCTAAAATAAACCGCACAAAACGGCGAACTTGAATATTTTCTCCAAGTTGGGCAATGGTTTGTTTAATTAACTCTTCAACCGTTATATTTTGATCCTTAATAAACGGCTGATCCAACAAGGAAAGTTCTTTGCGTCGTTTTTCAATACGCCCTTGAACAATCTTTTCTTTGATGTTATCAGGCTTATTGGCTAAATCCTCCCGTCCCATCTCAATTTCTTTTTCTTTGGCAACTGTGGTGTCAGGAATCTCAGTTTGCGACACATATTCCACATTAGGACAAGCAGCAATTTGCATAGCCACATTCTGAACCAGTTCTTTGAACTCATCCCGACGAGCTACAAAATCAGTTTCACAGTTAACTTCTACGAGAACCCCAATGCGTCCTCCAGTATGAATATAACTGTGAACCAACCCTTCTGCCGTTTGTCGACCAGATTTTTTCTCGGCGGAAGTAATGCCCTTTTTTCGTAACCATTCAACAGCTTGTGTTATGTCGCCTTGGTTTTCTTGGAGTGCCTTTTTGCAGTCCATCATACCCGCGCCAGTTTTTTCACGGAGTTCTTTAACCTGTTTTGCTGAAATTTCGGCCATGTTAACTTCTGTTCCTACTCTATTAACTATGATGACATGAGGGGGATAGTTAGTTGTAATTTATTGGCTTTTGAAAAGAGTAATGGGGTGAGGAGGTCAAGTTGCTTCGCTCCAATTCAAAATTATGAATTTCAGGAAGTGGTAATGGGGTAATGGGATGATCAACACATTTTCTCCTCACTCCCTCACTCCCTGACCTCCTCACTTCTTCACTCCTTCTCTTCCTCACCCTCTTCTTCTTCGTCAGAGAATTCTGCGTTAACTTCTACGCCTTCCTCTTCATCCTGCTCATCTGCTTCATCATAATCATCGTAGTCCCCTTCAGCAAGACTCTCATCAAACTCTTCGTAGTCTTCTTCTGAGTCTAATTGACCATGACGACCTTCATAGATAGCATCAGCCAATTTACCCAAAATTAACTTAATCGAGCGAATCGCATCATCATTGGCGGGAATAGGAATATCAGCATAGTCGGGATCACAGTTGGTATCCAAGAGAGAAATCATGGGAATTCCCAATTTTTGACATTCTTGAATCGCGTTATATTCCCGTCTTTGGTCAACAATAACCACTATATCAGGGGGCTTACGCATGGTTTTGATCCCCCCTAGGTATTTCTGAAGTTTTCCTAATTCTCGGCGGAGAACAGAGGCTTCTTTTTTGGGACGACGATCAAGTTGTCCACTGCTTTCCATTGCCTCCAATTCTTTCAGACGTTCTACCCGATTTTTAATGGTTTCCCAATTGGTTAGCATTCCTCCTAACCAGCGTTGGTTCACATAATTAGCCCCACAACGGGAAGCTTCTTGGGCAATAATACCTGCTGCTTGACGTTTGGTTCCCACAAACAAAAACCGTTTGCCCTTATCAGAAGAGTTACGAACATACTGATAGGCATCTTCCATTAATTGGGCGGTTTGCACCAAATCAATGATATGAACACCATTACGGGCGGTATAAATATAAGGGGCCATCTTGGGGTTCCAACGACGGGTCTGATGACCAAAGTGAACCCCAGACTCTAGCAATTCTGCAAGAGAAACCACTGCCATAATTAATTTTTCTCCTATTTCGGGTTAATCCTCCATCCAGGTGTCTTTCTGATTAGAAACACCCGAAATCCTGGATGTGCGAGATTTAAACAACTCTTCTAGGATAACATATTATTAGACGGTATTAGCAAACCTTTCGTGGTAGTCCTGTCTGTAGGAGCGTCTTCTCGTGAATAGTAGTACAATTAACCCCCAAGACAGTTTGAGAATTAGTTTTGCGCCCCTTTCTTTGGAGGAGGTGTATAATTTAGCGGATGATCCGGCCAATGGGGCGATCGCCTTAATGAGTGGGACAGTGCGACAACAAACGGAAGGCAAAGCAGTTCGTTATTTAGAATATCAAGGCTATGAACCCATGGCCCTAGAAATTTTTCGTCAAATTGCGGCTACTATTCGTCAACAATGGACTGATACTAACCGAGTCGTCATTCATCATCGTACCGGACGGCTACAAATTGGAGAAATTAGTGTTTTAGTTGCCGTGGGATGTCCTCACCGGGCCGAAGCGTTTGCAGCTTGTCGTTATGGCATTGATACCTTAAAACATAATGCCCCGATTTGGAAAAAAGAATTTTGGTCTGATGGTTCGAGTACCTGGGTTAGTATTGGGGCCTGCGAAGAAAATACGGTTAGATTATGAATAACCTATCCCCTCGATGTATTCTCGTCTGTCAACATTCTTCCTGTCGGGCCTTCGGATCATCTCAAGTCCTGTTTGTGTTTCAATTGGCTAAATTACCCCCTGATGTAGTCGTTATGTCTACCGGGTGTCAGGGACAATGTAGTAGTGGCCCGACGGTACGCATTACTCCAGAAGAAATCTGGTATTGTCGGGTACAACCTCAAGATGTGGCCATTATTTTAGAACAACATTTATACGGAGGAAACCCCGTGACTGCCAAACTTCACCCCCGTATTCATCCTAATTTTTCCAGGGAACAGTAGATCTTACAAATCATGTCGGATTACTATAGGATAGTATTCTAGAATAAATAAAATTTACTCTCTCACTCATCAAAGGATTTTTAAATAAAGTATGGATTTGGATAACTTAATTACTATTATTACTCCTGTTATTATTATCTTAGGAACAATTATTTGGGTAGAAATTGTTCGAGATTGTTATCATGCCCTTTCCCATTATTGGCAACCGTTATATCGTCTTCATTCTTGGCATCATAAGGTTTTTCGACCTGATTTAACTGCAGTAAGTGAAGATATTTATCGTAAGGCTCATTGGTATAATGATTTACCGGAAGCTTTAGTAATGTTAACCTTAAGTTTCATTCCTGGCCTAATTTTTTCTTGGCAAACTATCCCTTATAGTTGGGTTGCTTGGACGGGTTCTCTTTATACTTTAACCTTTTTATTCGGGGCGATCGCTCGTGGTGCGGGGGTTCCTTATGTGGATGAATTAACAGATCTTACTCATCGTCCTGGAGATTTTACCACTCTTCCGGCCCCTTGGTTTGTTAACCGTCCTTATCATTGGCGACATCATTTTGATAATCAAAAAGCTTACTATAGTGGAACTTTAACGTTAGTTGATAAAATCATGGGAACGGCTTTATCTCTTAAAGGTAAAACAATTGGGGTCACGGGTGCATCAGGAACTTTGGGACTTTCTTTGCTTAAAGAGTTACACTTAAATGGGGCAAAAGTAATTGCTTTAACGTCCCAAGATAAACAAATAAATTTAGAAATTGAAGCTCAAGAAATACCGATTAAAACGTTAACATGGCAAGTAGGAAAGGAAACAGATTTGATAGATGAACTCACCAAAATTGATATTTTAATTATCAATCATGGTTTGAATGTTCATCAAGAGAGAAGTGAAAAAGCAATTATTAAATCCTACGAAGTCAATACTTTTTCTGGTTGGCGATTAATGGAATGTTTCTTGAAAACCGTTAAAACTAATCAAGATAAAGTCAGAAAAGAAGTTTGGGTTAATACCTCAGAAGCAGAAGTTAATCCCGCTTTAAGTCCTCTTTATGAACTAAGTAAAAGAACCTTTGGTGATTTAATTACCTTACGGCGTTTAGATGCGCCCTGTGTGGTCAGAAAGTTAATTTTAGGGCCCTTTAAAAGTAATCTAAATCCCATTGGTGTCATGTCAGCAGATTGGGTAGCCAAACAAATTATAAAAGGGGCAAAAAGTGATAATCGTAATATTATTGTCACGATTAATCCTATTACATTTATTGTCTTTCCCGTTAAAGAAATGATGCAGACAATTTACTTTAAATTATTTACCAAAGCAAGGGACAAATTTTAATCATATAGTTAACATCCTCGTCGTCTATACATACAGTAGTTTGCCTAGGTAGGGGCGTATTGCGTGCGCCCTATAATTATATTTTGTTAAATAGATATCGTCATCTATGTGCGAATTTGGCTCATGTGACATTTCTGTAGGGGCGAACGGCCGTTTGCCCCTACCCATAAGATGATTTTGATGATGAAAGAATCAAGAATTCGCTACAATAGGAGAAGAAATTCTCACAGATCCCAACTTCCTATGCGAGAACGGGTGATTACCTGGTTAAAAGATAATGTTTCTGACCATCGCCTACAACATATTTTAGGGGTGGAGCAACTGTGCATAGAATTAGCCCATTGTCATCAAGTTGACCCCCAAAAAGCGGCCCAAGCAGGGTTAATGCACGACTTAGCCAAATTTTTCCCCCGGGCCAAACTCTTAGAAATGGCTAAGAAGGAAATGGCGGAAATTGATCCCGTATGTGCAACCAACCCCCATTTACTTCATGCTGATGCCAGTGCGATGGTTGCTAGAGATACCTTTAATATCCAAGATGAAGAAATCTTAAATGCCATTCGTAATCATACCTTGGGAAACCCTCAGATGAGTGATCTCAGTTGTATTGTATTCGTTGCGGATGCCTTAGAACCCAACCGAGGTCAAACACCAGAATTAGAAGCCATGCGTCAGGTCAGTTGGCAAAATCTTTACAAAAGTGTACAACAAACCTCTGAGTATTCTCTAAAATATTTAATACAGACTCATCGGACAATTCACCCTAGGGCGATCCTGACTCGCAATTGGGCATTACACCTCAGTAAACAACAATTATCTCTAGTGAACAAAAAACCTTAATCTCAGTTAAGCCACGGCCCAAAGTAACCCACCCAATTCATTTAAAATCAAACTTAATGACTAATTACGACCAATTGACCCCCAACCCTTCCACAATGGTAATCGATAATGCCAGTGACCCAGAAACTAAAGCCTTAGCAACAACGATCGCCCAAGCAGCAGATGATCGCAAAGCCGATGATATTGTCTTATTAAAAGTGGCCAACGTTTCCTACTTAGCCGATTATTTTATAATTATCACCGGATTTTCCAGAACTCAGGTAAAAGCCATTGCTGAGGCGATCGAACATCAAGTCGTCCAAACTTATAATAAGTTGCCCCTACGCACAGAAGGAAAAAGTGAAGGTAACTGGGTATTACAAGACTTTGGAGAAGTGATCGTTCACATTTTCTTGCCTGAAGAGCGAGAATTTTATAACCTAGAAGCATTCTGGGGTCACGCCGAACGTCTAGAATTTTCATCCGAGGGAGTTACAAGATTATAAGCATTATGCGGGAATCATCTATACAAATTTGTCCCGTCCCAACGGAACAACAACCAGTTATTGAGTATGAGTCCTTAAAGGAATCTTGGTTTTTTCGCTGGGCAACCCTGGAAAAAGGAGACTTTTGGCGTAAAATAGCTTGGATCTGGGGAATAGGCTGGGTCATGGCTAGTCCGATCGCCGCTGCCAGTTTTCCCCCAGAAAAACGCTTACTCGGCTTTACCCTTGCCAGTAATTTAGGCGCAGGGCTAATTTTAGGATTGATTTTGTTGCAGTTGTATTTGGGATGGCGTTATGTCAGCGATCGCTTGAGCAAAGAAACGATATTTTATGAAGAGTCAGGCTGGTATGATGGTCAAACTTGGCCCAAACCCCCAGAAATGTTAACCCGCGATCGCCTGATTGTTTCCTACCAAGTCGCCCCCATTTTACAACGCTTAATCCGTACGACGGGAATTTTAGCTTTGTTGATGATGGGTGATAGTATGGTTTGGTTATGTTTGTAAGACTGATAAAAATGTCAATCACAGCCATAGAACCAATTTATCCTAAAATTTCTTAAATTTAATATCCCATGACCAGAGGAAAACGCCACTCCGCGCCCAAAATAGAAGTCCACTTACTCCGAGAAGGCATTATCGAATCAACCCATTTTGTTGAAGCGACTGTCTCTGATGATCGGGGACGGGTGTTATCCGTCGCGGGAAGCTCAGAAACAACGGCTTTTGTCCGCTCTGCTCTTAAACCCTTCCAAGCTTTAGCGGTGATTGCTACCGGAACCCTGGAACGCTATGATCTCAATGATAAAGACTTAGCGATCATCTGTAGTTCCCATAAAGGCAATGTGGAACAAGCGCGACAAGTCTTTAATGTTCTGTGGCGGGCTGATATTGATCCCAGTGCCTTACAATGTCCGATCCCAGAAGGAAGCAATAGTCCCCTTCAGCATAATTGTTCAGGCAAACACGCGGGAATGTTAGCGGTTTGTCAACAACGCAATTGGCCCCTCAATACCTATTTGCGTCGGTCTTCTCCCGTTCAACAGCTAATTTTAAGCAAAATTGCCGAATTATTAGGAATGCCAGGAGATGAATTAATTGGGGCCCACGACGACTGTGGGGCCCCGACTTATTCCATGAAGTTGGGACAAATGGCCCATCTCTATGCTCAGTTAGCTTCAGGTAATAGTCTTGATCTTGAACGAATTTTGCGATCAATGACCTATTATCCCACGATGGTAGCAGGAGAAGGTTCCTTTGATACGGAATTGATGCGCTTGACAGAAGGAGAATTAGTCAGTAAGTCAGGGGCAGAAGGGATTCAATGTATCGGACGAGTTGGGGAAGGGATGGGATTAGCGATTAAGGTCGTTGATGGCTCAAAACGGGCTAAAAATGCGGCTGCAATCCATCTTTTGCGACAAATGGGATGGCTTTCTCCTAGTGTGGCAGAAACCCTAGGGGAGCAATTTATGATGTTGAGTAATTACAAACGACTAGAAGTCATTGGAGACTTATCCATGCTCTGAATTAAATTAATTTTCTCAAAACCCTTGCCATTTAGAATAACTTGTTGTTATACTAGAAAAGGCGACGCGGGATAGAGCAGTCTGGTAGCTCGTCGGGCTCATAACCCGAAGGTCGGTGGTTCAAATCCGCCTCCCGCCATTGATAAATCCCGTTATTATTGGATTATAGGTTTCTGCTAGTCTTTTACTCAATTTTGCTCAGATGGTTAATTGAGTAAAATTCAGTCAGGGTGAGCCAGGGATTTGAGGATAACTGGCGGTTCAACTCCTGCACCCTGGATCGGCAAGAGATGAACCTTGTCAATTACCCTAGGGGATAATCGGAATTTGTTGTCGATTAATTTCCATCTGCCGTAAACTTGGGGGTTCCGTCTGGATATATTGAGGATTCCCGTTTAAGGAAGAATTATAGGGATTGATAATGTCTGGAGTCCGAATTCTGGGCCCGGCAGTTTGTTGGTCGAGTCCGTCACGATAAACAGCTTCTAAAGTTTTCCCGTCGTTGGCGATTTGATTATCAAAGAAAGATCCAGGGGCATACCGCCAACCGAAAATCTTGTTTAGTTGTCCAGAAAAATCAGTATTATCATAGAATCGCAGACTTTCATTGTAAAAGGCGCGATTCATAACGTTGACAAAGTGTTCTCCTGGTTGCGTCGGGATGGCTTGTACCCCAGGCTGACTTCCCAGATAACCTGCTTGGCCTTGTCCCTGGCCACGAGCTTCCAATAAACGCCGTTCTAACTGCTCCATACAAGCATTTAAACCGGCCGCAAATTCATTACGACTTAAGGGGCGATCGCCACGGAAAGTCCGATCAGGATACCCGACAATACAACCATAATTTTCTACCAAGTTTTTCAGAGCTTGATAAGACCAATCGATCGGGGAAACATCTCGCAGTTGTTGAATACTATTCAACTGCTGCAAAATTGTTTGATAATCAGAGGTCGGATAGACATTGGTTTCTTGGGCTACTTCCCTTGGGGTTGGGCTGGCCAGAGGAGCAGAAGAGGGGGAGGGATCATCGGCATAGGCCGGAAAACCTGTCACAGTTCCTAGGAACAGTGATCCCAATAATAAAGCAGGTAAGGGGGGTCGATACATCATTTAAACTTCTCCTCACAGTAAAATTTAACCGAGTTGGTTAATTTTTTGGGATCAACAGGGGCATTTTATCGGATGACTCTATCAGTTTTGTGCCGTTTTTCGGTAGAGTATTAGGATATTCCTAAACCCCATAATTAACCCTTTAGATCCGGTTTGACCAACCGTATTCTAGCGAATTTTTCTGCCCGCGTCTTTTGACTTGAAGTTTTATCCCAATATATTATTATGTCTTCTGATTCTTCCCCTATAATTTCTCTGGCAACGGCTGAGTTATCAGAATTACGTTCTTATCTTCTTAATCTCTTGGTTGATCACGCTTACCAAGAAGGGGATTTTGTCTTGTCATCAGGTCAACCGAGTTCCTATTATATCAATGGTAAACAAGTGACCTTAATGGCTCAAGGGGCTTTGGCCATGGGGCGGCTTTTATTATCTTTGTTGCCATCAGGAACCCAAGGAGTCGCGGGCTTAACTCTGGGGGCTGATCCCCTGGTGACGGCGGTGAGTGTGGTTTCTGCTTACGAAAATTGTCCGATTCCTGCCCTAATTATTCGCAAAGTGGCGAAAGGCCACGGCACACAAGCTTATATTGAGGGGCCAACCTTGGCACCAGGGACTCCCATTGTGGTGCTTGAAGATGTGGTGACGACGGGAAAATCAGCAATGTTGGCGGTGGAAAGGTTACGTGCTGCGGGTTATCGGGTACAGACCATCATTTCTTTAGTGGATCGAGACCAGGGAGGGGCGGCCTTTTATCAGGATCAAGGGTTAGACTTTATTTTTGTATTTTCGATTCGGGAAATTCAAGAAACTTATTCACAAAAAATGTCGTCCTAATCTTAGTCAAAGATGGCATTTAACACAAATACTTCAATTTATCGTTGATGACTTAACGCTAAACGAATGCGCCCTTCATCCATTTCATACATGAGTAACTCTAAGGCCTCATAATCAACATCGGAAATGTATCCTAAGCGAGTTAATTCATGATTAATGGCAGTTTCTATTTCAGGAGTTAATTGTTTAAGATATAAGGCTTTTTCGACTAATTGGCGAATTAAAGGAGGTGTATTCACAGATTTACTCTCCGCTCTTGACAAAGGGGCATTTTAGGCTAAGTTGGTATATGGATCAAGAAAATACATGGATGATGATCCTTCGATTATGGTCTTTAGGATCTTTTGATAATGACTATGATCTTAGTAAATCATTATTAGGTATCTGTCTTTTGTAGCTTGCTTAACTTTTTTTAACAAAAAAATTGATATAATGCTAAACTATCAATCATCTTGACCAAGATCCAAATAGTTTGAGGGACAAATTAGTCCAAACTTGAGAAAAATTATCCTGTATTAAATGCAGTTCCTCGAACTTAAACTATCAGCAAAATTAACGGGTAAGATTCCTCAAGGAATATTAACCAACCGTTAAACAATGGTTAAGCTCCCATTTAAAATTCTATCACCGGAGCTAATCAAAGGATCATTGCTAGATAAACTGATTATAATTTAGTCAGTATATAGAAGAATCAACGTTTGAAAAGAAGGTAAATCCAAATGATGGGGAGCAATTTGATCAGTTTTAAAACAGCCATTCTGGAACCAAGTGGTTATATTACTGCGGCAAATGTCACAGAATTTCAGCTAGAATTAACCAAATTTGTCAGGGATAATGATTACTCTACTTTTTTAGTTGATATGCACAGAGTTGAGTTTATTGATAGTGCGGGGTTAATGGCCCTAGTTTCTGCGTTTCGTCTGGCCCAAACATTAAACAAACGGTTTACGGTTTGTTCCCTAGCTCCCTCTGTTCGCATTATCTTTGAATTAACCCAGTTAGATAGAGCTTTTGAAATCTATGAAACACGCCAAGCTTATGAAGTGACATTAGGAGAAACTATCGCTGCTTAATACCAAAAAACCAAGGATTATCTTAAGTGCTGCCGACTCTTCCATACTTCCGGTATATTAGAGAGGCTAAGAGTTAGCTGCTCAGTACCGGAGGTTTATTCGTGGCCATTGCTGTAGAAAAACTGATTACCGCTGAAATTGCGAAACCCGCACGTTATCTCGGCAATGAATTGGGGGCCAAACATAAACCCTGGGACAGTGTTAATGTGCGCTGGGTACTCACTTATCCAGAAGTTTATGAACTGGGTGCTTCTAATTTGGGGCATATTATTCTTTACAACATCCTCAATGCCCAACCCCGTCAACTGTGCGATCGCGCCTATCTACCTGCACTTGACTTATCAGCTAAATTACGGGAAACTAACACCCCCTTATTTGCCTTAGAGTCCCGTCATCCTCTTACGGATTTTGATATCTTAGGCTTTAACCTCAGTTATGAACTGGGGGGGACTAATATTTTAGAAATGCTCGATTTAGCGGGTATTCCCTTGACGTGGAAGGAACGGGAACTTGGGAACTATCCGCTAATCTTTGCGGGAGGCCAAACGGCAACCTCTAACCCTGAACCCTTTGCCGACTTTTTCGACTTTATGGCCTTGGGAGACGGAGAGGAATTATTACCCGAAATTGGCCTAATTATTGAACAAGGAAAAGCCAACCAGTTAAGCAAAGAAGCCTTATTATTAGACTTGGCACAGGTTCCAGGGGTTTATGTTCCCCGTTTCTATGATGTCACCGACGCGGGTTCCGTTATTCCCAACCGTGCTGATGTCCCTACTAAAATTTTACGCCGGGTGGCCGATCCCATGCCAGCTTATGCCATTGGGTTAGTGCCATTTATTGAAACAATACACGATCGCTTAGTAGTAGAAATTCGGCGCGGATGTACTCGTGGTTGTCGTTTTTGTCAACCAGGAATGTTAACCCGTCCTGCAAGAGATGTCAAACCCGAAGATGTGATCGAAACCATCGAACGGGGAATAAGAGAAACGGGACATAATGAGTTTTCTTTACTGTCTTTGAGTTGTTCCGACTATTTGGCCCTGCCAGCAGTGGGAACGGAGATTAAAAACCGTCTCAAGGATGAAAATATTACCCTTTCCTTACCCAGTCAACGGGTTGATCGCTTTGATGAAGATATTGCCAACATTATTGGGGGAAACCGTAAGTCAGGGTTAACTTTTGCCCCCGAAGCAGGAACCCAGAGAATGCGGGATGTGATCAATAAAGGGTTAACCAATGAGGAGTTATTGCGCGGTGTCAAAACTGCCGTTGAACAAGGTTGGGATAAGGTTAAACTCTATTTTATGATTGGGTTGCCAGGGGAAACAGATCTTGATGTCCTGGGTATTGTGGAGACGGTGCGCTGGTTACGTCAAGAATGCCGTATTCAGGGACGCAAACCCCTACAATTTACCATTACTGTCTCTAATTTTACTCCGAAACCTCATACGCCGTTTCAATGGCATTCGGTGTCAACTACAGAATTTAAGCGCAAACAGGAATTATTAAGGGAGGCTTTTCGCTCCTTAAGAGGGGTGAAAGCCAATTATACTGATGTGCGAATTTCGGGCATGGAAGACTTTGTGGGCCGGGGAGACAGACGCTTATCTCCTGTGATCCGTCGCGCTTGGGAATTAGGGGCCGGAATGGATGCTTGGTGGGAAAGCACGGAAAAGGCTTATGGTGCGTGGGAACAGGCGATCGAGGAAGCTGGGTTAAGTTGGAAGTATCGTCAGGTGGAAAGTGGGGAATGGAATATTTTTGCTGTTTCTGATACCTGTAGGGGCGAAGGGTCCTTCGCCCCTACCATGGCCGAATTATATGACGCGCCGTTACCTTGGGATCATGTTAATACAGGAATTGCTAAAACTTGGTTACAAGAAGACTTACAACGGGCTTTAGAGGCGACTACGGTTCCTGACTGCGCGTTTGAAGGATGTTCTCATTGTGGGGTCTGTGGCTTAGATTTTGGCCATAATATTGTGGTGGAACCCCCTCCCATTCCTGGGTTTAGCGGTCATTTCCAGGCTAATACAGAACGGTTGCAACGGGTTCGGGTCTTTTTTGGCAAAATTGGCGAAATGGCCTTAGTTAGCCACCTTGATTTGGTTCGGCTATTTGATCGGGTGGTGCGTCGTGCAGCGTTACCGATTTCTTTTACGGGAGGATATCATCCGGGCCCGAGAATTTCCATTGCTAATGCCTTAACTTTGGGGGTCACAAGTAATGGGGAAATTGTGGATTTTGAATTGACAAAAGCGATGGATATTGAAGCATTTCGTCACGCTTTAGTAGAAAAATTACCGTCAGATATTCCGGTTTATCGGGTTGAAGAAGTGCCGATTAATTCTTTAGCAGCAACCCGTTTATTAGAAAAGGCAGAGTATTTAATTACGGTGGGAAGCGATGAGGTGATTTCTCAGGAAATTTGGCAAAGTTGGGTCAATAATGTCTTGGAAAGGACTGAAATTTTTTGGAAAAAAACAACCAAGTCAGGGAAAAAGACAATGGTTAATTTACGCGATCGCCTATTTGCTTTATCCTTAGAATCAACGGATGACAATACTACTGTTTTGCGCTATGTGGGAAGTTGTCGCAATGATGGGACAATGTTACATCCTGAACAAGTTATCTTGATGTTAGATGAGGTTTCCGGGAAGGCATTAGAATTATTAAAAGTGCATCGTCAAGAGTTGATTTTAGGAGAGCGTGAAATCTGAGTTGTTGTTAAACGGTGACATCTCTTAGGGAAGCGACATAGGCAGTCTTTGACTCCCAAGTAATGCTAGAAACCCGCATTTCTGCCATAATCATGTGACCCCCAGGACGAAAAATTGTTACCTCTGTTTTTTCGTCTGCAATGGGCAATCCTAAAAAATGATTCATTAATTCAGATTTAGGACGAGCAAATAGTTGCTCGGCCGCTGGGTTAATAAACTGTACTTTTCCCTCATCATTAACCAGTAATAATCCATCTGCAACCCCCTCTAGAATTCGTTGACAATCGTTTTTGTTGAATTCTAGGTTATCTGGGTTTTTGAGTTGTTTAATAACTTTATCTTTGGCTTCTAATGCTTGCTTAAGTTTCTCATTTTCTTGGCTCAGTTGAGCGATAAAATCCTCACTGATGTTTTGATTATCTGTCTTTTTTCTCTTTTTGTTTATGGCTGGTTTCCCTTGAAATGAAAGTTTTTGAAAGAATGAGGCATTATTAAGAACAAAAGAATTAGAGACAAGAGCATCTAATAACTTGTCAAGCTGCAACTTCATTTTCATTGGGATTAGGAAATGATTTGTATGTCTTGACGATAACATCAGTTTAATCACTGTTCTGTACAAAATAGCACAATTTTATTTAGTTTATATACTAAATAATTGATTTTGTTTAGTTACTTGATTGATTAAAGTTAAAAACTGCTGATTCTGGTCAATTTACAGATTAGTTCTGATATTTAACGGAAAACAAAAATCTTGAATTCCTATTTTTAGGACATAAAACACCACAGGTATTACTAGAATATCTGGGCCGATTTTTGCTTCAATGAGATGATTAATCACAGGAATAATATGGCCTTGAGATATTTCTTGTTGTATTTGCTCTTGACACATTTCTACCCGATATCGTTTTGCTAAACCCTCTAACCAGTCTGTGCGATCAGGTAATTGCCCCGCAGCGATCGCCAGATTGATGGCCGCATCTTGCAAATCGCCATCACAAGCGTAAATTTCATCCAAAGCCATGATAGCATCGGGATAGTCGGCTAATTGGGAGCGATAATAAGTAATTTCTGAAGGAGTTAGAAAGGGCATAATTGGTCGGAATAAACAGGAGAGTGGTCATTATTGAACTAAGTGTGATAATTATTATAATTGTTTTTTATTCTCTTAAAAAATCATCAACGTTAAAAAGAGTGCCAATAATTCCCATATAATCAATCGAAATTGACTAATACTAAATTCTTTTAATTGTCACCCCCTGATGTTAATTTCTCTTGCATACTTTAAAAACTCGCGTCACAATAAAAGTAAACATTTGTATCTTGTTCTCCAATAATTCTCAAGCATGACCTCACCAACCATAACCTTAGCTCAATCAAACCCTGTTGCCCCATTAGATTGTGATTTAGCGATTGTAGGAGGGGGTATTGTCGGCGCAACCTTAGCTTTAGCTCTCAAATATTCAGGGTTAAAGATTAAGATGATTGAGGCGCAACCCCTAGAAAAAGTCGCATCTAGAGAGCGTTCTTATGCCCTTTCTCTGCTGTCTGGACGCATTTTTGATTCCCTTGGGGTTTGGTCAGAAATGTTGCCTCAGATTGGGAAATTTAGCCACATTCGTCTCTCAGATGCCGACTATCCAGAGGTGGTTAAATTTCAAACCGAGGACTTAGGGACAGACTATCTTGGTTATGTAGGGGAGCATGGGGTAATTTTACGCATCTTACAAAGAGCGATCGCGGATTGTTCTAATCTTGAGTGGTTATGTCCGGCCCAAGTCGTTAACGTCACCTATGAAGACACAGAAGCGATTATTACCCTGGAAAAAGAGGGAAAAACCCAACAATTACGCACAAAATTAGTGATCGGGGCTGATGGGCCGCGATCGCCTATTCGTACTTTAGCAGGGATTAAAACCCAAGGCTGGAAATATTGGCAATCTTGTCTCACCTTTACCATTAAACACACGGCCCCGCGCAATGATGTGGCTTTTGAGCGGTTTTGGTATAGTGGTCCCATGGGCATTTTACCCTTACCTGGAAACCGTTGTCAGATAGTTTGGACGGCTCCTCACGCCCAAGCAAAAGCGATTCAAGACTTAGAAAAAGGGGATTTTATCGCTAAATTACAAGAACGCACCCAAGAATCATTGGGAGAGATAGAATTAGACAGCGATCGCTATTTATTCCCCGTGCAGTTAATGCAGAGTCAACGTTATACCCAGTCTCGACTCGCTTTAGTGGGAGATGCGGCCCATTGTTGTCATCCGGTGGGGGGACAGGGGTTAAACTTAGGTATTCGAGATGCTGCGGCCTTAGCCCACGTTTTGCAAGCGGCCCATGAAAAAGGGGAAGATATTGGAGACTTACAAGTATTAAAACGCTATGAAAATTGGCGGAGATGGGAAAATTGGCTGATTTTGGGCTTTACTGACTTTTTAGATCGGTTCTTTTCTAACCATTGGTGGCCTTTGATGGTGGTACGTCGGTTAGGATTAAGGTTAATGGCTTGGTTGCCACCGTTGAAAAAGTTGGCTTTACAACTGATGACAGGGTTATTAGGCAAACATCCTCAACTCGCTAAGAACTAAATTAATGTAGGATTTAACAAAAATGTCGGGAGAAGTCTCCACCTAAAAATACTATCAAAATACCCACATTTTAGGCTTCCGTGAGCGTCAGCCGAACTGTGGGGACGGGGCTTATAAAGGGGCGAATGCGATTCGCCCCACAGCCCCTCATGAATCCCGACCAACAAATAAACTGCAAAGTACAATATTTCTTGGATTTGTGCGACAATACTGGGGATTGGTTGCTGACCAACCTGACTGACTAAGAGGCCACGCATTGCGTATAAAGTATGTACTCGGCAGATTCAGGGAAGCCCAAAGCCCGCTATCTCGATCGGCAGAAGATATGGTTAGTAGGACGAAAAGCAATAACTCCTTGGGAAGCAGGGAGTCTGCCTGTGGACGCGGTGTAAGACCAAAATCAGACTTGTTTGGTGGAGGCGACGGCGGTTGAGACGGGAAACCTCGAAGACGAATAAGACCGTCCTAAATCTTTGTTGTGTTGGGAAGCCCCAACTATAACGAAGTTGAGTTGGGGTACTTCACTGTGTCACAAAATTCATTAAAACCTCACTAAAATTATGGCAACTTTGACTGTTTGGAAATTTAATACTGCTGATGGGGCCGAAAAAGCATTAACTAAATTAGCACCCTTGCAAAAAGAGCATGTCATTGAAATTAAGGACGCAGCTACCGTTTCTTGGCCAGAAGGTAAAAAGAAACCTAAAACCAAACAGGCGATCAATTTAGTCGGTTTAGGAGCCTTAGATGGGGCTTTTTGGGGGTTACTCTTCGGATTAATCTTTTTCTGTCCCATTTTCGGGATTGCCCTTGGTGCATCGATGGGAGCTTTAGGGGGTTCTCTCAAGGATTATGGCATCAACGACAACTTTATTAATGATGTCAAAAGCAAAGTAACGGAAGGGACATCGGCACTCTTTTTATTCACGGGTAATGTAACCCTTGATAAAGTAGAAGAAGCTTTAGGTGACACAACTGCCGAACTAATTCAGTCTAATTTATCCAATGAAGAAGAAGCTAAACTGAGAGAGCATTTTAGCCCAGAAGTTTAGATTTTTTATGAGGGAAGCTAACTGAATATCCCGATAAAGTTAGCTTCCCTGAATTAATATGGTAAGTAAAATATGAAAGAAATTTTGATTGAATTTGTGAAATTATTAAAAAGAACGAGGAGGTTGTTGTAATTGAGAGGTTAAAGGTTGTTCATTATTAATCATCAATCCAGTTAAATTATTAGCAAAGAATGAAGTAATTTTTTCTGTTTCTTGAGAAAACATTACCCAACGACTGCCTGGAGGAAGACTGTTTAAAGTAGCTGAATTTTCAGTAATCCAAATTAAGGGAATTTTAGGCAAATCAGCATCTTTTCTGGTTTCTTCCGTCTCCACGGCGGCCAAGGTTTCTAAAACTGTACGATTACCATGAATTAACCCGGTCTTAGCTGTCCACAATTTAACATTAAGTTGGGCGCGATTAGCATAAAAATACAAAGAGGCCGCCACAATAACCCCCTGTTCAAAATTATCTTCTCCCCACTGAGAACTACTATCGAGGGCGATCAGAATTTCTTCACCCCCTGTGATCACTTCTAATTCTCGCACCTGAAACTCCTCAAACCGCGCACTGGTACGCCAATGAATCATCCGCATCGGATCACCATAACGATAGGGACGTAATGCCTTTGTTACCCCTTCCTGAGCAGCCTTAAAACGGCGATCGCTTTGCATCTGATCATTTTCATCTTGGCCCAAAGTATCCACCAAAGGACATCGACTCAGGGGTAAAATTTGGGGATAAATAACCGCTTTGGCCGGAACTTCTTGGGTACGACGACACCAAAACAGTCCGAGGGGTGAACCACTCCGCAACTGTACCTCATGCCAATGATAAACCCCTCGTCGTTGGGTTGGAACATAATAAGTCCAATGATGTTCTTCTTGGGGGGGAATGACTTCTATGGCGGTTTTTTGGGGTTTATCAATGACCCTCGGCAGCATATCCCCTAATTGTAGTAAGGCTTTGGGGTTTTTTGTGGTATTTTGAATAACAATTTCGACGGTGAGGTCGTCTCCCGCACTCACTGCGGTAATGGGATGACGACGCACCTGTAAATGATTGAGCGATCGCAGGGAAAGTATCGCCCCTAAACCCAATAAAGCGGCAATAGTGCCACTTAAGACATATAACCATCCAGCCATGGTATTGGTGGCGGCCCCAAAAAAACAAAGGGCCAGGCCGGCCAATAACCAACCACTAAATGCAGGAGTGGCCCAGTGGGTTTCTAACCATTCCGTGATAGAAAAAGATGCTTTACTGGCCATGGGATAAGTTGATAATTTGTGGCGTTATTACTTGCTTTTTGTATCATAGCAAGAGTTGATTCAATTAAAAGTTAAGTTTGCATAAATTCTGTTAGAAACTAAATTAGATAAACAGCAACTCCATATTTGATATAATTGAATCAATGAAATAAAATGAGTAATAATTGTTTACTCATGGCACAATAAGAAGTCTCAAAGTTCACCGATAAACGAAAATGTCCGCAGCAACACCAGAGTGGGTACGCCTAGATCAATCCCTATCAATTGAAGCAGAAAAAGGATTTACCAATTTACAGGGTAATCAATACCGTTTTCATGAGTTTTTATGCCTTAATTTTGGTCAAAATCCTCCGGTGGGAACCCCTACCAGGGATCGCACAAGATGGCAAGATTTTGCCACTCAATATGCTAATTATGATCACTTGACAACGACACAACGGAAAACCTTAATCATCCAAACCCGTCAATTTTTATATCAACTGAGACGGACATTAGAAACCCCGACAGAACCCCCACCGCCAAAGTTACCAAAAACCGCCCCAATTACTGATAATAAATCTGCTCTCCGTCCGATTACTTTGGATCAATCTTTAAGTACCTTAGCAGAAGTGGGTAATTACAAGGGAGAATTATTAAAAAAGTTAGGACTATATACGGTTAAAGATATATTATTTTATTATCCCCGCGATCATATTGATTATGGCCGTCAAGTGACGATTTCTCATTTAATTCCTGGGGAAACGGTGACGATTATAGGAACAGTAAAACGTTGTAATTGTTTTACCAGTCCCAAGAATCAAAAACTAAGTATTTTTGAATTGGTTTTGCGAGATCATACGGGACAAATTAAATTAAATCGCTTCTTTGCTGGCCCCCGTTTTACGAATAAAGGATGGCAAGAAAGACAAAAAAGATTGTATCCCTTAGATGCAGTAGTTGCCGCTTCAGGATTAGTGAAAGAAAATCGTTATGGACTAACCTTAGAAAACCCAGAAATTGAAGTTTTAGACAGTTTAGGAGCAAACATTGAATCCTTAAAAATTGGTCGAGTTTTACCCGTTTATCCCTTAACGGAAGGGGTAGGGGCTGACTTAGTTCGTAAGGTAATCATTGCTTGTTTAGAGGCAATAAAACAAATAAAAGATCCCTTACCTGTGGAGTTAAGAAATGAGTACGGATTGATCAAATTAAAAGAAGCGATCGCTAATATACATTTTCCAGAAAATCCTGAATTATTAGCCCATGCAAGAAGAAGATTGGTCTTTGATGAATTCTTTTATTTACAGTTAGGATTTTTGCAACGTCGTCAAGCGCAAAAAGAAACCGAAAAGAGTGTTATTTTTGCCCCTGAAGGACATCTAATTAAACAATTTAATCAAATTTTACCCTTTAAATTAACCAATGCTCAAGAACGGGTAATTAATGAAATTTTAGAGGATTTAACCTCAGAAAATCCCATGAATCGTTTAGTACAGGGAGATGTAGGGGCAGGGAAAACTATTGTGGCTGTTTTTGCCATTTTAGCCGCCTTACAATCAGGTTATCAAGCGGCTTTAATGGCCCCAACTGAAGTCTTAGCAGAACAACATTATCGTAAATTAGTTACTTGGTTTAACTTATTATATTTACCCGTAGAATTGCTGACAGGTTCTACAAAAACTGCTAAAAGAAGAGAAATCCATCGTCAATTAGAAACGGGAGAATTACCCCTATTAATAGGAACTCATGCTTTAATTCAAGACCCTGTAAACTTTCAAAAATTAGGCTTAGTGGTCATTGATGAACAACACCGTTTTGGGGTACAACAAAGGGCTAAATTATTAGCGAAAGGACAAGCACCCCATGTTTTAACCATGACAGCGACCCCCATTCCTCGCACCTTAGCTTTAACTTTACATGGGGATTTAGATGTGAGTCAAGTTGATGAATTACCCCCAGGAAGACAACCCATTCAAACCACAGCATTAACGGGCAAAGAACGCACTCAAGCTTATGATTTAATTCGTCGAGAAGTAGCCCAAGGGAGACAAGTTTATATTATTTTTCCCATGATTGAAGAATCAGAAAAGTTAGATGTTAAAGCAGCCGTAGAAGAACATCAAAAACTCTCAGAAACCGTATTCCCTGACTTCAAAATCGGTCTATTACATGGTCGGATGAGTTCCGCAGAGAAAGATGAAGTATTAACCGCATTTCGAGATAATAACTATCAAATTATTGTCTCAACAACCGTCATTGAAGTGGGGGTTGATGTTCCCAATGCAACGGTGATGTTAATTGAAAATGCCGAACGATTTGGCCTATCACAATTACATCAATTAAGAGGGAGAGTGGGACGAGGTTCTCATAAGTCCTATTGTTTATTAATGAGTAGTAGTAAAACCCCTGATGCAAGACAAAGATTAAGTGTGTTAGAACAGTCCCAGGATGGCTTTTTTATCTCAGAAATGGATTTAAGATTTCGGGGGCCAGGAACAGTTTTAGGAACCCGTCAATCCGGTTTGCCTGATTTTGCTTTAGTGAGTTTAGTGGAAGATCAAGAGGTATTAGAATTAGCAAGAATTGCAGCTGAAAAAATCATCTTTCTTGATAAAAATTTAGGGGGAATGTATTCTCTGAAAAAAGAGTTAGAAGAACGGTATAAAAAGCTGATGGGAGGGGAAATTTTAACATAAACCAGTTATATTAGTTTCCTAGCTAACTTCTGAGCCGTTCAAGATCAGCGATCGCCTTCAAGGAAGCCATCGTCTTCGCCTCTTTCTTAGATGATGCAACAGCTTCAGTTTCCAGGATAAGGTCATCGAACCAGGAAACGCGACAAGAACACCGCCATTTATCCTGCACTTTATTGAAGAAATAGGCCGGTTTTTTGAACTTCAGTTGCTGTAGGTTATCATGTAGATAACCTACGGGACAATCCCTGGCTTCTTCTGGAACAAGAGATAGATCAATTTCTGCGATGCCGTATTCGATGATAGAGTCCTCGATAGTCTCCGTTATTGCCACGTCTTGTAGAGAACTTTTGTCGATCAACTTTGATGGCACTAAGTTCTGTTCAAAGACCCCCTGTAATAACAAGCAATTAGCCTGATGTTTTGCTGCTTGTTTCGTGGTGGCAATTGCAGGAACGCTGGTGGTTTCACCTTCAAAGACAGACCAAAAAGCAAATTTTCCTGATGCCGTTGTTTTTTCGAGATATTCCAGGGTTGTCTGGTTAATGGCACTGGCTATCTGTAAGGTCTGAGTAGCATGGGCAGGTTGTTCTTCTATATAGCCTAACAACTTCTCTTTAATCAAGGCTTTATTCTCAGGGTCTTGATACTCGCCAAATGCCAAATAATAGAGATCCACTGGTTTTAGTTCCCTAGCCTCTAATCTGGCGATCGCCTCTGGCACCATTTGATCTAACTTAGAAACCTTGAGGCTATCTTTGAGAATCTTAGAAAAATCTTTGTCAGACAGGCCTTGGAGTTTACCACGTTTTTGCAGAAGATTCACCGTCTGACTGAGACGTTTTTCGCGGTAATGATCATTGCGCTTTTCTTTAACTTCTTGTCGCTTTTGATTGATGTGTTCAGCTATACCCTCTAAGTCTTCCACGGTGTAGGGGGACTCGGCGTTATCGATGAAAACGGCTTTGAGAATACGGTGGTTAACGTAATCAGCCACACGACGAATCGGGGAAGTAAAGTGAGTGTAAGCAGGGAGGGATAAAGCAAAGTGACCGATGACGGCCGGGGAATAAGTCGCCGCATTTAACCAACTTTGCAACTTCTGTCGTATGAGTTCGGGTAAACCTAATGTGGTCAAGGTTTCGATTAACTCCTTGCTTTTCGGTGCTACGGCCGAAGCTGTATGATTGCGATAAAGTAGAGGGAGTTGATGCTGCTCAGCTAAGTTCGCCACTGCTGTATTAGCCAAGATCATGAATTCTTGGATGATCTGCTGAGAATGGTACATTGATGTTTCAACGAGTCGTCCTTCTTCATCTAAAGTGACACCCCCGACGGTCGTTTGACCAATCGCGCCTAGACTTTGCCGTTTCCAGGCGAATTTCTGAGCCCAGACTTCACAGTAACGCAATACTTGGAAAAACGGATTGGAGGGGTCATTGAGGGTGGCATCGGCTGAGCCGTAGGAAAACTGCTTAAGGCTAGTTAAATGGGTTAATAATAATTGTGTTTTCTTAATATTCGCTGATTCGTCCAAAGTTACCCGAATGGTCACAGTTAACCTTAGTTGGTTCTCCAGTAAAGATAGTTTATCCTCGGACAATTCATGGGGAAACATTGGCTCTATCCTTGATGCCATATAGTTAGTGGCCACTTGTGATATTGCTTGTTCTTCTAAGCTTGAACCCATGGGAATTAAGGCAGTCACGTCTGAGATATGCACGTCAATCACGACCCCTGATGGCTTCGGTTGTATCCAGATCGCATCATCGAGATCTTTCGAGGTTTGCCCATCAATAGTGAAGCCTAATACCGCTTCTCTGTTTGATACCAAGATGGGTTCATCGAGTAATTGTTGGATTTCACTGCGGATAATCGGTGATGATTTCGCCACGCTTTCAGAGTATAATCGTTTTTTTTGATTATACCCCCTACACATCCTGAAATGGGTCGCCTGGGATTCGAACCCAAGACCGATCGGTTAAAAGCCGAGTGCTCTACCGCTGAGCTAGCGACCCGTTGTGTTTTCCACACACGATTTCTAATCATAGCATGGAATTTTAGAGAAGGCAAGAGGTTTTCTAAATAGAAGCCACATTCATTTCTATTACTGCCTCATAGCTTGCTCCTGGGTCAAGTTCTGTGAGATTTTCTCCCGTTGCGATCGCATTCCGGGGCGCACTCCAGGGTTCTAAACAAATATAATCTTTCCCTTTCAACGTCCAAAACACAAAGGTAGAATAGGAATCTGACCAATTCAGAGTAAGTTTTAGTCCCCGTTGATGATCGGTCATACTGGCAGAAGAACGGGTTAAAGATTTAAAAGCTACATCAATTTCATCCGCATCAAAATCAAAGGTTCCCTCAAAAGGGACAATTTCTGTGCTGCTTTTCTCTTGATATGCGGATGAAGGAATATCAAAGGCTAATTTTGTTTTATCTTTGACCAAAAAATAGGGATGAAAACCAAAAGAAAAAGGCATTTTTTTCTCGGATTTATTGATGTATTGCTGACGAATTCGTAAAAATTTTCCCTCAAGTTCGTAGGTAAATTTTAATTGGAATTCAAAGGGATAAACGTTAAGAGTTTTGTCATTACTACTTAAGCTTAGGGTTAAGCTTGCACAAGAACTTGTTGATTGATCGATTACTTCCCAAGGTAAATCTCTGGCAAAACCATGTTGTTTTAAGGTGTAACTTTTGCCCTGGTAAATATAAGTATTATCCGGCAAATTACCACAGATAGGAAAGAGAATGGGAACTCCACCCCTGACACTTAATTCTGGGTGAGTAAATCGTTCTTCATCGAGAGAAAGAATCTCTTGACCTTGAATTGCCCAACGAGCAATAATTCCCCCTCTTTCGGGAACAACTTCTAGACGAGATAACGCCGTATCATCCGAGAGAATATAGGTAGAATATTGCTTCGGGTTGACAGAGATTGAAAATACCATAATTGTCCTTAAGATAAACCATGAATTAAATAGAAGGCGAGAAAGGCACTGCCCAAGGGAACGGTTAAATTATCAATTCCCAGTGCAGAAAAGGCTTCTAATCCCATTGCTACCATAGCAACAATTAAAGAAACTATCATCGTTATAGAGAATGATTCTCCCACGGATAATAAAATCAAACTGGTAACGAGAAAACTTACCCCCATCATAGTCAAAGACCCCTCCCAACTTTTGTTAACCCCTAACATTTGATAGGGGTGTCGTCCAAACTTTTGGCCAATAACAGCGGCCATTCCATCTCCCCAGGCCATTACCAGGATACCAATGACGAGATATTGGGGTTGTTGTCTTGACCAAAACCACTGAGCTAAAACGCCAATACTAACAGCATAAAAGAAAGTGCCTAAACTTTTGCGTCCTACACTATTAATACTGGGAAGAATGGGCAAAAAATAGGAAATTAAAGCAATAATACTCGCAATAAAAGAAGCTCCCACTAATACCCAAGGGGGAAGTTGTAGCCACCAAGCAATTAAAACAACATTTCCTGAGCCAATATGAACGATTTTACGGGTAAATTCGGCATTAGTACCCCGTAAACGGTTTAATCCTTCAGCCAGAGCAATAATAGCCCCTAAATACAGAATCACAAGACTGAGGGGATACCAAACAGAGAAAAGAGGGTTAAACAAAGAAAGTGAGTCAGACAACAATGTACAGTCAAAGAAAAGATTTACTCTTATCAGGTTATATTAAAGGCGGTCAGAAGTAGAAGTCCTATGGAACAAACTCACTGTATTGAACGATTTCAACCACTTCCTCTAAGTTTAATCCGAGTGCCTGTGTAATGCTGATAGCATTGGCAATATCTACCGCTTTTCCCCGAAAAAACCGTTCAATGGTACTTCTAGACACATGAAATTCTAATAATTCTTCTATATCTTCATAAGTAATTCGTTCACCACTTTTTGATTTTTGGGCTTCTCTAAGCTTGCGTTTTCCTGCGGGAGTTGCAGCAATACTTCGTTTGGTTTTGTGTGCTTGTGCCATAGGAGTCAATCTTGGTTTAAGCTGAGATCTCTATGGCTAGTATTCCCTGTAACTCCACAAAACTTTTCAGATCATGTAAATCAATATTTCATCCGTAATTTTGACTAAAAATCTCCCCTAGAAAACCAGCCCCTAGTGACTTCTATTTCACCCCATTCATTCCCTCAAATCATCAACAAATCATGACAATTTAGGTAAATCTTAAGGTTTACAAATCAAAAATGTATAGTATGATTCAAAGCAGGAGATTAATTTGCTTTAAGTGTGATGAGTAGCTAAATTATCCCTATCAAGAATCGAAGGAAAATAAATAAGTATGATTGCTACAGCACCCGCCTCCAATGGAACGAATATCCAAGGATTAAAACCAGAATTACCACCAATCAGTGGTTGGGAAGCAGAAATCACTTCAATTGTTCAAAACAATGATCAGGTTTTCTTACCCACTTCCAACATCAATTTAAGCAATATTAAAGCGGGTTTTGCTTGCGCCCTTCATATGCACCAACCCACCATTCCTGCTGGTGCCAACGGAGCGTTAGTTAGTAACCTCCAAAATATGTTTGAAAATCAAGGAATGGGCGATAATCATAACGCAGGGGTTTTTGCTTGGTGTTATAGCCGCATGGGTGATTTTATCCCCGAATTAGTGGCTAATGGTTGTAATCCTCGCATTATGTTGGACTATTCAGGAAATCTTTTCTGGGGACTCCAACAAATGGGACGGGATGACATTCTTAATAACCTCAAGCGCATTGCTTGTGATCCCCAATACCAGCCTTATGTAGAATGGTTAGGAACCATGTGGAGTCATGCTGTTGCTCCTTCTACCCCCATTCCTGACTTAAAATTACAAATTCAGGCATGGCAACATCAATTTGCCTCTATGTTTGGTTATGATGCCCTGAAACGGGTTAAAGGCTTTTCTCCTCCAGAAATGCACCTACCTAATAACCCTGATACCCTTTACGAATATATCAAAGCTCTTAAAGAGTGCGGTTATCGTTGGTTATTGGTGCAAGAACATTCCGTCGAACGCTTAGACGGTGCTAACCTATTGGGTGATGATAGATATGTTCCTAACCGTTTAGTGGCCCGTAATTCTCATGGTGAAGTCATCAGTATTACGGCCTTAATTAAAACTCAGGGATCTGATACTAAATTAGTCGCCCAAATGCAGCCCTATCATGAGGCCAAATCACGGGGACGGCAAAAAATTGGCAATGTAGAAGTACCTTGCTGTGTTTCCCAAATTGCTGACGGGGAAAATGGCGGTGTGATGATGAATGAATTCCCCAACGGATTTAATCCGACTTGGCATAACATTAAGGATAATTCTGATGTGGTGGGATTCAATGGCACTGAGTATATTGAACTCTTAGAAGCCAATGGGGTCAATCCTGATGATTATCCCGTTTGTCAGGCCAAAGGACAACACAAAATCTGGAACAAGGTAGATATTAACAATGTTACCCCAGAAGCAGTTGCCAATGCGATCGCCGATTTAAACGCCAACGATCACCAATTCCACATGGACGGTGCATCTTGGACAGATGACTTAAGTTGGGTTTCCGGTTACGAAAACGTTCTAGAACCCATGAACCAACTCAGTGCTGATTTTCACGCGAAATTCGATTCTTTAGTGCAACAAGATCCCAATGTTACCAGAACTCCTGAATATCAGGAAGCTCTGTTATACACCTTATTAGTGGAAACTAGCTGTTTCCGTTATTGGGGCCAGGGAACTTGGACAGACTACGCCCGTGAACTTTATAATCGCGGCGAAAAGTTAGTCAAATAACTTTCAGAATTGTTGGGTACATTAAAGGCGATCGCTTCTCTTAATTAGGGGCGATCTTTTTTTATTTTGTATTTTTTAAACAACAAAAAACCCCGATAATTAATCGAGGTCAAGTAGGAGAATATCAATGAGTTCTTAGAAGACATCGGGAGAAAAAAACTAATAATTAAAAGAGTTTTGATAGGTCAAGTCTTTATCTAAGCTGACTAGATTTAACTAAACTTAGTGTGCCCAGAATTCCAGAAATTATTAACACTGTTGTCTAAATAATTTAATTACGAAGGCCAAAACCCTTGTCCCACGGCAGGGGCGAACAGCCGTTCGCCCCTACAGGAATTTTGTGCAATTACTCATAGCAACAATTCTTACCCAACATGGTAATTTCGATCACAAGATTGGGAACACTGAATAGGTAAGCAGCTATGATTACTGCCTTATGACTTATTCGCCTTCTTCAAAACGCAGTCGGGCCGTTGCCCTGCGGAATTACTTTTCTCCCTTTGGTAACAAACTGATCGAAGCAGGTTTTGTCGGCCCTGATCAGATGAAACAAGCCCTTGTCGAAACCCGTAAGACTGGTCGTCCCTTGACCGATGTCTTACAAGTGATGACAGGTAAACAGTTACCCCCTGATCTAATCCGGCAATATAAAAAACACCACTTATTTGAACTCAAAATTCTGTACGGTGTCGATTCCATCGATCCAGAGGTGTCTCCGGTTGCCGATCGAGAGATGGCCGAATTAATTAACGCATTAATTCCTTTTGATATTTGTCGCCGCCACAAACTCTTGCCCCTTTCCAAACATGATGGCACACCCCCATCGGTTTTGGTGGCCATGGTTGATCCCGATAACTTAGCGGCCCAGGATGAACTCAACCGCATTTTACGGGCCAGAAACCTCGATTTGCGACGGATGGTCATTACCCAAGAAGATTATGACCGACTATTAGAACAGTATCATGAACTTCAAGGGGAAATTGATCTAGAAAATGAACGGTTAACCAAAGAGCAAGCCCTCCAAAAGATGGCTGATCTCACCGACATCGTGGGCAACCTCGATGCTAGTATGGCTGAGTCGAGTGATGAAAGTCATGATGCCCTTGACTCCAATGATGCCCATGAAGCCCCCGTTATTAATTTAGTTAATAAAATCCTGGCCAAAGCCCTCCAAGAAGGCACATCAGACATTCACATTGAACCCCAAGAAGAAACCTTAAGGGTTCGTTTCCGTAAGGATGGGGTACTGGTTCAAGCCTTTGATCCCCTGCCCCGAAAAGTCACCCCGGCGGTGGTGGCGCGGTTCAAAATTATGTCTGACTTAGATATTGCTGAACGTCGTTTACCACAAGATGGGAAGATTCGACGGATTTATCAAGGACGAAAGGTAGACTTTCGGGTTAATACCCTACCGAGTCGCTATGGTGAGAAAGTTTGTTTACGGATCTTAGACAACTCCGCCACCCAATTAGGGTTAGATAAATTAATTACCAACCAAGAAACCCTACAAATTGTTAGAGACTTGGCCAGTCGTCCCTTTGGTTTATTCTTGGTAACGGGGCCGACGGGAAGTGGTAAGTCTACCAGTTTGTATTCGGTGTTGGCCGAAAGAAATCATCCAGATGTTAATATCAGCACCGCCGAAGATCCGATTGAATACTCTTTGCCAGGTATTACCCAAGTTCAGGTAATTCGGGAAAAAGGCATGAACTTCGCCTCGATTTTACGGGCATTTATGCGACAAGATCCCGATGTCATTCTGGTGGGGGAAACTAGGGACGTAGAAACGGCGAAAACTGCGATTGAAGCGGCGTTAACGGGTCACTTGGTCTTAACTACCTTACACACTAATGATGCTGCTGGTGCGATCGCCCGTTTGGATGAAATGGGGGTAGAACCCTTTATGATCTCTGGGGCGTTATTAGGGGTATTAGCACAACGGTTAATGCGACGAGTTTGTAGTGAATGTCGCGTCCCTTATAACCCTAAAAAAGCGGAATTAGCCCGTTTTGGCCTATCGGCCTCCAATGAAGAGGAAGTAACCATTTACAAAGCGAATAAATTAACCCCAGAGGAAATTACAGAGGCCAAAACTCAAGGAACATTATGTCAAAAATGTAGTGGTACTGGTTACAAAGGACGGGTTGGGGTTTACGAAGTGATGCGGAATACAGAACGTATCCAAAGCTTAGTTAATGAGGGGGCCACCACTGATCGCATTAAAGAAGCGGCCGTTGAAGAAGGAATGATCACCATTCTGGCTTATAGTTTGCAACTGGTACAAGAAGGCTACACCACCCTAGAAGAAGTGGAAAGGGTCACATTTACTGATACGGGACTAGAAGCAGAATTAAAAGCCAAGCGCAAGAGTTCTCTCGAATGTAAAACCTGTTCTGCAGAATTACAACCGGAGTGGATGGACTGTCCCTATTGTATGACCCCCAGATTTATTAACAACTAACTTAACTCAATTTTAGGAGGCAAAATCATGGCGATGGATATGATGATTGAAGACTTAATGGAGCAACTTGTGGAGATGGGTGGCTCTGATATGCACATCCAAGCGGGTGCGCCTATTTACTTCCGTATTAGTGGGAAATTGGCCCCGATTGACGAAGAACCCCTTTCTCCTCAAGAAAGTCAAAAATTGATTTTTAGTATGCTCAATAATACTCAACGGAAAGAGTTAGAACAAAATTGGGAATTAGACTGTTCTTATGGGGTTAAAGGGTTAGCTCGGTTTCGGGTCAATGTTTATAAAGAACGGGGTTGTTATGCTGCTTGTTTACGGGCTTTATCTTCTAAAATTCCTAATTTTGAACAGTTAGGTTTACCCACAATTGTCCGAGAAATGGCGGAACGTCCACGGGGTATGGTGTTAGTTACCGGACAAACGGGGTCAGGAAAAACGACAACCCTGGCTGCTATTTTAGATTTAATTAATCGTACTAGAGGAGAACATATTCTAACGGTAGAAGATCCCATTGAATACGTTTTTCCTAATATTAAAAGCCTCTTTCATCAACGGCAAAAAGGGGAAGATACGAAATCTTTTGCTAATGCTTTAAAAGCTTCTTTACGGGAAGATCCAGACATCATTCTGGTGGGGGAAATGCGGGATTTAGAAACCATTGCTTTAGCCATCACTGCCGCAGAAACTGGACACTTAGTTTTTGGCACCTTACACACTAATTCAGCCGCAGGTACGATTGACCGGATTGTTGACGTATTTCCTGCTAACCAACAGGCTCAAATTCGAGCCATGTTATCTAACTCTTTGATTGCGGTGTTTAGTCAATGTTTGGTTAAAAAGAAAAGCCCCAAACCAGGAGAGTTTGGACGAGCAATGGCCCAAGAAATTATGATTGTTACTCCTGCTATTGCTAACCTGATGCGAGAAGGAAAAGCGGGTCAAGTTTATTCTGCTATTCAAACAGGGATGAAATTAGGAATGCAAACGATGGAACAAGCTTTGGCTAGTATGGTTGTTAGTGGCATGGTTTCTTTTGAAGAAGCTGTCTCTAAAAGTGGTAGACCCGATGAATTACAACGGTTAATTGGCGGCGCAACGACTGGCATAAAAGCCAAGGCTCGTCTCTAATTTTAATGATTAATAATTGATTGTTCATTATTCCTAAAAAAAGATGCCTACCTATATTGCTCAAGTTAAAGATGCGAAAGGAAAAATTTCCAAGACGAAAGTAGAAGCTATGTCCCCTGAACAAGCTAGGGCAATGCTTAGACAACAATATCCTGCTATTGGAAAAATTAAAAAGGCAGGAATGGAATTTGACTTTTCTGGCATAGAATCTATGCTAAATACGGTTAAAGTCAAGGATAAAGCAATCTTCTCTCGTCAGTTTTCTGTGATGATTAATGCGGGGGTTGCTATTGTTCGATGTTTAGGGGTTTTATCTGATCAAGCTAGTAATCCTAAAATGAAAAAAGCCTTAGTTGCTATTAGTGCTGAGGTGCAACAAGGGGTTAGTTTATCAGAAGCTTTAGCCAAGCATCCTGACTGTTTTGATCAGCTATATGTCAGTATGGTAGAAGCTGGAGAAACTGGGGGGGTTCTGGATGAAGTTCTTAACCGTTTAGCAAAACTTTTAGAAGATATGGCAAGACTACAAAACCAAATTAAATCAGCGATGGCCTATCCGGTTACAGTTGGTTTTTTGGCTGTGGTTGTTTTCTTTGCTATGACTATCTTTTTAATTCCTGTTTTTGCTAAAATTTTCCAAGATTTAGGGACAGAATTACCTGCTTTAACCCAATTTATGCTCTACCTCAGTGGTATTATGCGGAGTTGGAAAATTTTGATTCCTATTGTTTCAGTTATTGGCTTTGTCTTTGCCATTAAACAATACTATAAAACCCCTATGGGTCGCTTACAAATTGATAAATTTTTCTTAAAAATGCCTCTCTTTGGTGACTTAAATGAAAAGTCAGCAGTGGCTCGTTTTTGTCGGGTTTTTGGGACTTTAATGCGTTCAGGGGTTCCCATTTTAACCTCTTTAGAAATTGTCTGTAATACCGTCGGAAATAAGGTTATTTCTAATGCAATTGCCGGGGCCCAAGCAGAAATTCAACAAGGGGGAATGATGAGTTTGGCCCTACAAAATGCTAATGTTTTCCCGCAGTTAGCTATTCAAATGATTTGTATTGGGGAAGAAACAGGGGAACTGGATGCGATGATGATGAAAGTTGCGGATTTCTATGAGGATGAAGTTGAACAATCGGTGAAAGCATTAACCAGTATTATTGAACCGTTGATGATGGTTTTAATTGCTGGTATGGTAGGGGTAATTCTCTTATCAATGTATCTACCTATGTTCAAAATCTTCGATCAACTTGGTTAAGAAATCTAGAGAATCTAAGGGATGTAGAGACGTTTTGTGAAATGTCTCTACAAAAGTTTAACGATGAATTTTGATTGTCTATGAAATCATCAAATTACTAAGAATTTTATAAGAGAAACATAAAATTGTTTAGAAATCAAGTATTTTTCAGTAAATTCTCTAATTTTTTAACAATGTCTTCAAATTGATCTAGGGTTTTGGGTAAATCATCGATGGCTAATTCCTGTATCTGTCGGGCCAGGATTTTTCCGTAGTTGAGAAGAGGATAATATTGATATTCTTCTCCCCAAGTGTTTAGTTTTTGAGCAAATTTTCGTAAATCACCACTAATCATGGTCTGACATAATTTTTGCCAATTGTCTTGTTCTTGATAGCAATTATCTAAGAGGTCTTGCAGCATTTCTCTGTTTTCTGTCGTCACTAATATAATGTTTTCGTCAGATTCCTGTTGCTGCTGAGTCTCTCGGTGGGATAATTGTACAGTGGGAAATATCTCTTCCAATTTTAGCACTAATTCAGACCGACTAACAGGTTTTCTTAAAAATCCGTCACAAACTTTTTTGAGTTTCTCTTCTTCATTTTGCAGAAGGGAAGCGGTAATAATAATAATGGGAATATGTTTAGTTTTCGGATTGTCTTTTAAGAATTTGGCAGTTTTTTCTCCATCTAAATTAGGCATTCTCAAATCCAATAAAATTAAATCGGGGAGGTATTCTAATGTTTTATCAATCGCGTCTAAACCATTAGTTGCAAAGAGCAAATTATGGTGGGTATTCGTCAAATAATTGGCGATTAAATTGCGATTAGATTTTACATCATCAACAATGAGAATCATTAATTTAGAAAATTGCTCAAAATCATGGTCTAATCTGGGGATGTTATTCAGGAATTCAGTTTCTTCTAAAATTGTAATATTAGGAAAAACAAAGGTAAAAACACTGCCTTTTCCTAGTTGACTTTGGAGATAAATTGTCCCTTGTAAAATGTCAGTCAGTTTTTTGGTAATTGTCAGTCCCAACCCTGTCCCTTCATATTGTTTGGTACTGCTTTCTTCAATTTGAGTAAAAGCATCAAAAATTTTATCTTGTTGATTCAGTGGAATACCAATTCCAGTATCTTCTATGGTTATTTTAATCGTGGTTTTCAGGGGTTCATTAATCTGATTTATATTACCAAGGTTATTGACCTTAATTTTAATATATCCTTGATCTGTAAATTTAATCGCATTACCTACAATATTAAAGAGAATTTGACGTAAACGAACTTCATCAAATAAGATAATAGTGGGAACATCTGGAGCAATTTCAAGGTGAAAATCAAGCTGTTTTTCCGCAACTTTTTGTAAAAAAATATGATAGATTTCTTCCAGGAGTAAAGAGAGATTAACTGGGACATAATTAACCGATAGTTTTCCCGCTTCTATTTTCGATAAATCCAGAATATCATTAATTAATGCTAATAGGGTTTTTCCCGCAGAATTAATCGCCATCACATGGGAAAGGGTATGAGAATCAGTAACTGAGTCTTGCAGTAACTCACTAAACCCTAAAATCGCATTCATAGGGGTTCTAATTTCATGACTCATATTCGCCAAAAATTCACTTTTTGCTTGATTCGCACTTTCCGCTTTTTCTCTAGCTAATTCTAACTCATTTGTGCGTTCTTGAACTCGTTTTTCTAATAAATTAAAACTATCTTCTAATTGTTTAGTCATTAGGTTAAAAGATTTTACTAATTCCCCTAGTTCATCTTCTCTATCTATATCTATTTTATGATAGTTTCCTTCCCCAATTTTTTTAGCACTTTCATTGAGTTTTAGAATGGGATATGTCACCCATTTTGCTGTTAAAATACCAATCCAAATAGCTAAAATTAAAGCGAATAAACAAAGGATGATAGTATTATCAGTATTTTGATTAATTTGTCCCATGAAATCTGATTCAGGAACTACCACCACAATTAACCAATCTAATCCAAATTTATCTTGCCAGGGAACCACTTGAATAAATTGGCGATCGCCATTAATTTCAACCGTCAATTGCTGAGGTTTATTAATTAGATGAAAGTCCTTAAATTTCTTCTGTAAATATTGAGTTGTTTGCTGAATTAATGGATCATTAATGTCAATTGCAGCTAACCTTTGGGGGCGTTTATTTTTAATAATAAAAGAATTCTGGTGAGAAGAACTAGCTACCAAGTTTCCTGATCTTTCTATAATATAAGTTTTTCCTGATTCACCTAAATTTAAACCCCGCAAAAAATCACTAATTTGAGCAATAGTTAAATCCGTGGCGAGTATCCCTTTAAATATGCCTTTATTATCATAATAAGGTTGCCCTAAAGTAATAGCTAAAGTGGGGGGACTTACCCAAGAATAAATATCAGTCCAGGCAGGTTTATTTGCTTGTTTAGGAACCAAATACCAAGGTCGAACACGAGCATCAAAATTAGGAGCAATTTTTAACAGTTTACCCCGTTTTCCTTGGGGATCAATTTCATAAGTTCGTAGGGTTCCAGTAAATTCTGTTACCTGATAATTAAGAGTTCCATCATCATTAACTGCCAGACCAACAAATTCCCCATCTTTACGACCAAATTGAAGATAACTAATTGAATTAAAAACCTGACTTTGTCGCCAAAAATGAGGTTCCATTGTTTGGAGATTGTTGAAATCTAAATGATCTAAATCTAGCGCATTTTTGTTAAGTTGATTAACTTGATTAGGTGCATCTAAATAATTTTGTAGACGGGCAGAAATTTGGTTAGTTACTTCCCCCATTAATTGATTCGCTAAATTATTAACTGATACTTGTCCATTGCGAAAAGAAATATAGCCAACTAATCCAACTGTCCCCACAATTTGTAACACAAATGGAACAATCAAAACTGCTTGTAAGGGCAGTTTTTTTATGACTTGGTTAGTTTGTTTTAAAAACATTTTTATCAGTTAACCTTTGACTCTAACCTAAAATTCTGTGCTTCCTAACTATAGAATAAACAGTTATCATGAAGAATGATCGATAGAAGTACAATTCTTAACTTAATCTGTTGTGCATTTAAACTGATCATTTAAAGTTTTGCACCAAAACTTTAAACCCTTTCTCCACTTCGACTAAGCTCAGTGTAAACCTGTTCCCTGCTCCTCGACAGTCTTAACTAGCAAGTTAGATGACGAACAGCTTATCCTAACCGTCCAAAAATGTTCCAATTAATCCGGGAATGTTACTGATAGGAAAAATGGGAATTTGTAGCTTTTCAGAAATTTCATCAATCGTCATATCATCCAAAAAACAAGTATCATCATGTTTGAGCATAACCGATGGTAATAAAATTCCATCTCCTAAGTCTTTATCCTTTAAACCTGATAGTAAATCTTGACCGGTTAAAAGTCCTGTAACCGTAATTTCTTGTCCCCAATAATTACTCCGTAAAGCAGCTAAATTAACCGTTAAATTTTCAACGTGATTCAATTGTTTAACTAAGGGTTGAAAAGCTTTTTCAACAGCATTGCCAACAACCCAGGTTAAGGTTTTTGAGCTATCTATTTTCGGGGGTAATAACTGAGTTGCTAGGGTTTGAAATTCCTTAATAAATTGACGAATAGAACCCACACCATTACCAATTTGGGGATAATCTTCGTAATGAGATTCTGGGGGTAATTCTTCTTGAGCAATTAAAAACCACTCATCCGCTAACCAAGCAAAATTACTGCCAAGTTTATGATAGAATTTTTCTTGTAATATTTGTACCTGTTTAATCACTTCCTTGGCTTTTTCTGGAGTAACTGGTATTAATTCATCTTCTTGAGGACGAAACCGAGTTAACCCCACAGGAACCACTGCTGCGGAGATAATTGTGGGGATTTCTCCTGGATAAAAACTGGCTAAATCAAACAGGGTTTTTTCTAAATGAATACCATCATTAATCCCCGGACAAACGACTACTTGTGCATGAAGTTGTAAGCGTCTTTCTTGAAACCATTTAAACTGTTCTATAATTTGTCCGGCTCGATGATTTTTTAGGAGTCTAATTCTAACCTCTGGTTCCGTTGCATGAACCGAAACAAATAAGGGAGACAAGCGCATGGCTTCAATTCTATCCCATTCTTTTTGCGTCAAATTAGTTAAAGTTAAATAACTACCATAAAGAAAACTTAAACGATAATCATCATCTTTCAAATACAAACTATCCCGCTTACCTGGAGGTTGTTGATCAATAAAACAAAACGGACAATGATTATTACATTGAATTAAACCGTCAAATAAAGCCGTTTCAAACTCCAATCCCAAATCATCATCATAGTCTTTTTCTAGTTCTACCTGATGAATTTTCCCCTTGGTATCTAATACCTCTAACTCTAAAAATTCCTCGGAACATAAAAATTGATAATCAATCAAATCACGGGGTTTTGTACCATTGATCGAAATAATCGCATCTCCCACTTCAAAGCCAACTTCTTCAGCAATAGAATTCGGTAAAACATAACTAATTTTAGCGGGACGAATGGTTAGGTTACTCATGATTAAAAATGAAATAATAAACAGTGTAAATAGCAAATCTTGGCTCTACCGAACCTGCTATGTAAAACTATTAAAAAATATATAGTCAAACCCTTAAGGGTTAAGCTATACAGACAAAACCCGCCTACGCGGGTTTGATTTAGTCTCTGAAGGGAGACTTGGTTTCTATCGTATCAGGCTTCAGTCTGTATGTAGGTGTTGATTTAGCTTTAGACCATATAAATATTATAAACTCCAGCAACAGATTGAAACTTGCAATTTATCCGATAAAGAAAGATAATAAAAGCAGAAGGTCAACAATATTTCATTTCGCGTTAAAACGCGAAGGCATCATGTTAACAGACCAAGCTTCTTCTAAACCCCTCAATCAACGACTAGCAGCTTTACCAAAATCAGAATATGACCGCCTGATTCCACACTTAGAATGCGTCACCCTGGAACTAGGACAAGTTCTTCACCAACCAGGAGAATTAATTGAATCAGTATACTTTCCTAGTGAAGCCGTCGTTTCTTTCGTATCTATCTTAGAGAATGGCTCAACCACTGAAATTGCTTTAATCGGCCGAGAAGGAATGATCGGTCTTCCGGTCATCTGGGGAGGAAATTCTAGCACTACCCATGCCATAGTACAGATGGCCGATAGTTCCATGAAACTAAAAGCAGATGTCCTCAAGCGGGAGTTTGCCCGTGGCGGCGAACTGCAAAGACAATTATTGCTCTATAATCAAGCTCTTTTTACCCAAGTCGCCCAAACTGCTGCCTGTAATCGCCATCATAACATAAAACAACGATTTGCTCGCTGGTTGTTGTCTTTTCAAGATGGCAGCGATAGCCATTATTTGTCTCTCACTCAAGAATTTATGGCCGATATGTTGGGGGTGCGACGTGCTGGCGTAACGGTAGCGGCCAAATTCTTACAAAAAAAAGGCGTGATCGATTATCATCGTGGGACAATTCAAATTTTGAAGCGAAGAGAATTAGAAGCCTTTGCTTGTGAGTGTTACTGGCTTGTGCGTAAGGAATATGAAAGGTTGCTGAATGTTCCCCCGCTAAGCCATGAGGTGGTATAACGGGGAAGAAGCTTATACCAAACTTATCCCTGAGAGGGGGGAGTTATTAAAACCAACAAAACCCAGTAGAGACGTTTCAGGCAACGTCTCTACGTTAATCTATTTTGATAACCGGATTTGGTATTACTCCTGAATCCAATGTTTAGCCCTTTCTACAGCCCGTTTCCAGGTCGCAAAATTCCCTTGAACCTTCGCTGCATTTTCCCCAGGTTCAAACACCCGATCAATTTTACGATGGGCAATTAAAGCATCATAATCATCCCAAAAACCCACGGCTAAACCCGCTCCAAAGGCGGCCCCTTGGGCCGTGGCATCTAACACCGCAGGGCGTTCCACAGGAACCCCTAATGCGTCTGCTTGAAACTGCATCAAAAAGTTATTTTGTGAGGCTCCACCATCCACTTTTAAGCGGGCCACAGACATATCTGAGTCTTTGTTAATGGCCTCAACCACCTCTTTAACTTGATAAGCGATGGCCTCTAAAACGGCCCGAACCATATGTTCTCGCTGTACACCCCCTGTAATGCCTAAAAATGCCCCCCGTGCGGTCATATCCCAATGAGGGGCCCCCAAACCGCTTAAAGCAGGGACAAAGTACACCCCATTGGTATCAGCAACTTGGTTACACAGGGTTTCGGTTTCGGCTGCATGATTAATAATTTTCAGGCCATCCCGTAACCATTGAATGGCGGCCCCAGTGGTAAAAATTGCCCCTTCTAAGGCGTAATTAGCAGATTTTTCGGTTGTCCAAGCAACGGTGGCCAGGAGTCGATTCTGCGATCGCATCACTTCATGACCGGCCTGGACAATTAAGAAAGAGCCTGTCCCATAGGTACATTTTAACAACCCTGGACGACTGCAACCATGAGCAAATAAAGCCGCTTCTTGATCCCCAAAAATGCCTGTAATGGGAATTTCTACCCCCAATAAATCAGCATCCGTATGACCAAAAAGCCCCATACTCGGTTTAATTTCTGGCATAATCTGGGGGGGAATCTTGAATAAATCTAACAAGGTTTGATCCCAATTTCGGGTATCAAGATTCATCAACATGGTGCGACTGGCATTACTATGATCGGTGGCGTGAACTTTACCCCCGGTTAGGTTCCACAGCATCCAAGTATCAACGGTTCCCGCAATCACATGATCAAAATTCATGTCTGGTTTATTTTCCTTTACCCAGTCAATTAACCACGCTAATTTTGTGGCGGAAAAATAGGGATCAAGAATTAATCCCGTACGTTTTTCAATCTCTTCGGCTTTGCCTTGTTCCCGCAATTTTAGGCAGAGGGGCGAAGTTCGTCTATCTTGCCAAACAATGGCTTTATGTAGGGGTTTTCCTGTATTTTTATCCCATAATAAACAGGTCTCTCGTTGTACCGTTAGACCAATTGTAGCGATATCTTTGGCGGGAATATTGGTTTTTTCTAATACCTGTTCTAAAACATTACGGGTATCTTGCCAAATTTCTAAGGCATCATGTTCCAACCAACCAGGGTGGGGATAATGTTGGGTTAATTCTTTATAAGCTTGACCGACAATTGATCCTTGATGGTCAAATATTATAGCACGATTGCCCGTCGTTCCTAAGTCGAGAGCTAAGACGTACTTTGATTGATTATGGGTCATTGGTGATCACAATTTGAATTCTTCAGTGACAATCTATAAAGATTGTTCTCTTAGGTTTATCAAAGAATCGAGAAAATGTCTACTCATCGGTTTCTCTGATACAAAAATTATCATAAAAGCTAATAATAAATATATGATAATTGATAGCCCATAGCGTCGGAATCAGAAAAAATCCTGACAAAATTGTTAAGCTCATAAAGGTAAAGATTAAAGGTTAAAATATTATGCCCACTTGGTCAAAGGCGATCGCAGAACCGGCCCAAGAGTTCCCCTTAAAACCCTTACCTATTCTATCAGGACAAATCCCTGATGGACTACGAGGCACATTATACCGGAATGGGCCAGGCCGCTTAGAAAGAGGGGGTCAAAAAGTAGGTCATTGGTTTGATGGAGATGGGGCAATTTTAGCGGTTCATTTCAGTGCAGCAGGAGCAACCGCAACCTATCGTTATGTCAACACCCAAGGGTATCAAAAAGAAGCTGAAGCCCACCAATTTTTATACCCTAATTATGGCATGACTGTTCCCGGCCCCTTTTGGAAAACTTGGGGAAAAGACGTAAAAAATGCAGCAAATACATCTGTTTTGGCTTTACCAGATAAGCTTTTAGCTTTGTGGGAAGGAGGAAATCCCTATGCTTTAGATTTAGATAATTTAGAAACGAAAGGATTAGATAATTTATCGATTTTAACCATAACAGAACCCTTTTCAGCACACCCTAAAATTGAAGCAAAAACAGGAAATATTTATAATTTTGGCATCAGTTTAGGGGCAAAAGTTATCCTTAATCTTTATAAAAGTGATAAGACAGGAAAAGTTAACAAAAAATCAACTTATCCTTTAGATGGGTTACGCATTGTCCATGATTTCGTCTTGGCAGGATCTTATTTAGTCTTTTTTGTACCTCCTATTCGTGTGAAGTTGTTACCCACAGCTTTAGGGTTTTCTAGTTTAAGTGATGCAATGGAATGGAAACCGGAATTAGGGACAGAAATCTTGATTTTTGATCGGGAAACTTTATCTTTAGTTAGTCGAAGTGAAACTGATCCTTGGTTTCAATGGCATCATACTAATGGATATGTTAACGATCAAGGCAATATTATTGTTGAATTTGTGCGTTATCCTGACTTTAAAACCAATCAAAATTTAAAAGAAGTTGCTACGGGAAAAATACAAACACCCGCCAAAGGAACTCTCTGGGAAATTGAAATTAATCCTAGTAATAGTCAAGTCATTAATCAACAACAATTATTAGATCGTGGCTTGGATTTTCCCATTACTCCTAAACATCAAACCGGACAATTTTGGCGTTATACCTATCTATCAGTCCATCGAGATCAGGCAAATTTATCTCAAGAAATTTTTGGGGCGATCGCTCGTTTTGATCGTCAATTAAATACCCTAAGTATTGCAGACATGGGAGAAAATGGCTATCCATCAGAACCAATTTTTGTTCCCAATAGCTCTAATTCAGAACAAGGTTGGGTCTTAACAGTTGTTTATCATGGAGATAGGGATCGCTCAGAAGTCAGAATTTATGATAGTGAAGCCTTAGATCATGATCCTATCTGTTGTTTAGCCTTACCTCATGTGATTCCCTTAGGTTTTCATGGTACTTGGAAACAGGTATAAGTTAAGGATCGATTAAGTTTTCCCCTGTTTTTCCTGTTAGTAACCATAATAAAGATCGTCCCCCGTCTCTTACTATTTTTTCTAGGGGTTCGGGGGAACCATGAGAAGGAACAGCAATGGGTTTTATAACAATTCCTTGACTACCAAAAACGATTTCTCCAATGACTCTGGCCCGGTTCATGTGATTATCAGAAGTGATCAGATAAACACTATCAATTCCTTGGGATTTTAATTCTTTAACTAAGGTAGTAAAATTTGTTACCGTATCTTTAGCATGGTAGTCGAGATGAAGGCGATCGCTTTTTACCCCTGCCTTAGTAAAGATTTTGGTCGCATAGCCTTGGGGACTGCCAGAAGACACCCAGATCGGCAAATTCGGGTGTTTTAGGGCTAATTGAGCGGCAAAGTGTTCTCGATCTTCGTGTCCCCCCAAAACAAAGATCGCTTCAGGTTGGACAAAATAGCTTTGTAATTGTTTATAACCGAACCATAGACCGAGGGTTAACAGAGGAATCAGGGGAAAAATCCTCATTTTGGCTCTGCGAGGGGGAATAACCTTAATTTCTCTTCTGGGAGAACGTATCTTAAGCAACATGAATCAGACTCTCACACCAACATCTTGAATGCGTCGATCACTATCAGGATAAACCTATCTTTGATGACGCATCTCAAACAATTATGCTCCCTTAATCAAAGAGTAGCATAATTAAGAGTTTATAAAGAAACGGGACTGGCCGGATTTGAACCGGCGACCTAGCGCTTCAGATTCGTGTAGGTTTCCCTACTCTCTGGACTATTCCTTCACCCTAGACATAAACTTGTCCGTAGGTGGTGGCCGTTATGTTGTAGGCTTTTTCTCTGCTATCCTATGAATTCCCCTTAGCAACCCACAACCAGTCTCTGCACCTTCTCTACCAGGGACGTAGAGCTTGGCTCAAGATTACCCTATCTTAGTCTTAGACTTAGGCTTCCTTGAGTTTGACCACATTCATGCCTGACGTTTCCATACAGGATGCCCGATATTTCAGGAGGCGCTTGCTCTATCCTACTGAGCCACAGCCCCATAGGTTATGATTTATAAATAATAGCATTGAAACGTGACATCCTCCCCACCCTGACCGCTTAGGCGGTACAGGGTGGGCTTCCCAATTCACATTGAGATATTTCTGCCCACAGGGCGTTGCATCACTCCGGGATGATTTATAATAAAGGGAAAAATTTTATGGCAGCGATCGCTGGCTAAACAAAACACAATGAACTGTCCCAAATGTGATTCTAATAATATTAGGAAAAACGGTCATCGAAGAGGAAAACAAAACTATCAATGTAAGAACTGTGGTCGTCAATTTATCGAATTTTATTCAGAACTGGGCTATCCTAAAAAAGTTAAAGAAGACTGTTTGACTATGTACCTTAATGGCAACGGATTTAGAGCCATTGAAAGAATTACTAAAGTCAACCATAACACAGTCATACGTTGGGTAAGACAGACAGCTAATCAGTTACCAGATAGTCCTAAAGACTACAATAATCAGGGGTTAAAGCTTGTTATTTGATTATTTGGCGGTCTCGCGGAGCGAGTGCTGCCGCAACGCAGCTAAAATTAGAAACTTTAAAAATTAGGAAAAAGTCAAATCATCTCGCAGTGATGCAACGCCGACATTTAAGTTAAAAAATTGGAAGTCGTATAAAGTCTGGATTCATTTTTGTCTTATAATAACTTTGTAATAAATCTTTACTTATTTTTTAATTTACAATGGATCTCAGTGCATTACGAGAAGAATATACCCGCAATGGCCTAACCCGAAAAGCTCTTGATCAAGACCCCTTTAAACAGTTTGAAAAATGGTTTCAACAAGCTTGTCAAGCGGAGTTACCGGAGCCAAATGCCATGAGTTTGGCCACGGTTTCGGCCCAAGGAGAACCCTCGATTAGAACGGTACTGTTAAAATATTTTGATGAAAAAGGATTTGTCTTTTTTACTAACTATGAAAGTCGAAAAGCTCAACAAATTGCCGAAAATCCCCAGGTTGCCCTCTTATTTTTATGGCTGCCCTTAGAACGGCAAGTTAAAATCCAAGGCACTGCAACTAAAATTTCTACAGCAGAGTCTTTATCCTATTTTACAACTCGTCCTAGAGGCAGTCAATTGGGGGCCTGGTGTTCGGCACAAAGTTCTGTTATTACCTCTCGACAACTGCTAGAAATGAAGTTTGAGGAAATTAAAAACAAATTCCAGCAGGGAGAAATCCCCCTACCTTCCTTCTGGGGAGGTTATCGCATTACTCCCCGACGGTTTGAATTTTGGCAGGGGCGACCGAACCGTTTACACGATCGCTTCTCCTATACCTCCGGGGATGATAGAACTTGGGAAATCCATCGTTTAGCCCCGTAAATCTCAGCCTGACCAACTCACCCAATTAGCAGAATGGGTTGATAGGGGTTGTTCTAACTCACACTGTTGACTACCTTTTAAATGGGCATCTGTGGTATCGGCCACGCTTAAATCGGTGTTAACAATAACCGCATGGCAAAGGTTTGCACCCCTTAAGTCAGCCCCATCTAAGTTAACTTCTTTCAGGTTGGCTCTGGTAAGATTGGCATTCTGCAAATTAGCACAGCGGAGATCAGCATGGGTTAAGTTAACTCCCGCTAAATCTGCCCCTGTTAAGTCGGCCCCAATGAGGTTAATTTCCGTGAGATTAGCACCGACTAAATGAGAGTAACTCAGATCAGCATCGGTTAAATTGGCTTGAGCGAGACAAGCACCACTTAAATCGGTTTCTTTTAAATTAGCCCCACTCAAGTCCGCACGGGTTAGATCAATGCGCTGCAAATTGAGTCCTTCTAGGTTAGCTTGATGTAGGTTTTCTTCTTGAAAATTTCGTTGATTTTTGAGGTAGTGAGTAAATAATTCTCTCTCTTTCATCACTGCGCCCTCCTAATGAGCTTATGCGCTTATTTTTGGCTTAAATTTAGGGAAAAAATGTATTTTGTTTAGGGACAAGTTTTCAAATTAAGGTCAAAATGTCAGCATCTAATAACTCAATTCTAAAGGATTTTACGGAGAACTATTAACATTATTCCTTGAAAGTCAACAATATGTTATAAAAATTAATACTTATTCATAATTGATTTTAGGGGAGGGTTGATCTAACAGATTGTTCACGAGATCACCCCCACGGATAGGGTTTGTGGCTGCAAAAAAGAAAGCTAAGGCGAAACGACCTTAGCTACAATTGAGGCAATACTCTTCTTAGATCTTAACAGCAACCGACTATTTTTTAGGGGTAGTGGGCTGAGATTGTCCCTGTTGAGATTGCATAGATTGTTGAATAAATTTAATTGTTTCCTGGGAGGGAATCAGTTGAATTTGCTTAAGCATTGCATCATCCTTTTGATGTAATGCTGCAATCAAATTTTCTAGGGGAATTACCTCTATTTTCATAGTAGCAGCAAGATCAGGTTGATCCTTCTTCAACTGATCAGCAATGGCTTGGATTTGAGCTTTTTCAAAGAAGAAAGGAATCACTTCTTGATTATTTTGTTGAATAGTTAACATCGCTTGTTCCGGGCCCCCTCGTAAAATGAACAAAGGAACACCCCCCTTATACTCTTGTCCACTCTCACTCAAGACTGTTTTCGCAGAGTCAACGGCACTTTGCATCGGAATATAAGCAAACTTTAACTGTTCTGCTTCTTTACTACTGGCGATCGCTAATTGATAGACTTGACCCAAAGAAACAGGCTGAACCTTGACTTGTTTGGCTAAATCTGGCTGAGCTTCTTTGAGTTTCCCTAAAAAAGTATCCGCATCTTGTTGACTCATAAAGACTTGGGTAACTTTTTGGTTATCGGCCAAAGTCGCAATAAGTGGGCCACCGTCTGCTGTGGTGATCGTAAACACAGGAATTTGCAGGACTTTCAGAACATCTGCTTCAGGCAAGGCCAGGGCTTTGGGAAGATGACCCAACCAAGAAGTTAAGAGCGTACTTCCCACTAACCCTAAAGTAGCACTCCAACGGATCAAAGATTTCATATAAACTGACCTCAGGTTTTACAGGTATGTATAATGGGAAAATTATCAAGATATCCCCTCACCAGATCGGATTACCTGGGAGGCTTGACCAATTTGGCTACCCCTATTCGCGTCACGACTGATTACGCTTAGGCTAAGTTCCATTTAAGTCTTCGGACATCATAACAAAGGATTTCTTAAAGGAGTGGCTCCTTTGAGGACAGTTGTTGTTGTGTCGTTTTTGATAATCAATTGCCAATGACTTATTGTTAATTGTCGATTATTTCTATTAACCAAAATGAGATAAAAATGAAAAGCCTTCGGGCGTCTTGCCGTGTTTCGACTCCAAAGGCTTTTGCATATCACTCTTACTCCTCACACACAAGAATAATCTATCAGTCGAAATACTTAATCCCCACAGTAATTGTGACACTTTGTAAATTGTCACAGACTAAAACCTTAAACTTAAGATTGTCAAAATAGTCTCTCCTCAAAAATGTTGCTAGATTGTTTGTGGTAGGGCGATCTCCCCCAAATTGCCAAATTAAACGGGTATCCACCAAGCTTCAAACTCCTAAACCCTGATCCCTAGTCCATGTCAAACGCCAACTTATTGATGAACTTTAGAAGAAATTTCCAATGAACCTTGCTAATTTTCCTTGGTTAACCACCATTATTCTCTTCCCCATTGTGGCCGCCTTGTTCATCCCGATCATTCCTGACAAGGACGGTAAAACCGTTAGATGGTATGCCCTGACAGTAGGATTGATCGACTTTGTCATTATTGTCTATGCCTTTTACACAGGATACGATCTCAGTAACCCCAATCTCCAATTAGTGGAAAGTTATGCTTGGGTTCCCCAAATCGACTTAAAGTGGTCAGTGGGTGCTGATGGGTTATCCATGCCCCTAATTTTATTAACAGGGTTTATCACCACTTTAGCCACCATGGCTGCTTGGCCTGTCACCTTTAAACCCAAACTCTTTTACTTCCTGATGCTGTTAATGTACGGCGGACAAATTGCCGTTTTTGCCGTACAGGATATGTTGCTGTTCTTCCTGGTGTGGGAATTAGAATTAGTCCCTGTGTATTTAATTCTTTCCATTTGGGGGGGTAAACGTCGTCTCTACGCTGCAACTAAGTTTATTCTCTACACCGCAGGGGGATCATTATTTATCCTGGTTGCTGCCTTAACCATGGCCTTTTTTGGGGATACTGTTACCTTTGATATGAGTGCGATCGCCGCCAAAGGAATTCCCCTTAATTTACAATTATTCCTCTATGCGGGTTTATTGATTGCCTATGGGGTCAAATTGCCCATTTTTCCCCTGCATACTTGGTTGCCTGATGCTCATGGAGAAGCAACAGCACCGGCCCATATGTTACTGGCGGGTATCCTCTTAAAAATGGGAGGTTATGCCCTGTTACGGATGAATGCGGGGATGTTACCCGATGCTCACGCTTATTTTGCCCCTGTGTTGGTAATTTTAGGGGTGGTGAATATTGTTTATGCGGCTTTAACGTCTTTTGCTCAACGAAACCTCAAACGAAAGATCGCCTATTCGTCTATTTCTCACATGGGTTTTGTTCTCATAGGTATGGCTTCTTTTACCGAGATTGGTGTAAGTGGGGCGATGTTACAGATGATCTCCCATGGTTTAATTGGGGCGAGTCTCTTCTTTATGGTAGGTGCTACCTATGACCGTACCCATACCCTGATGTTAGATGAAATGGGGGGTATTGGCAAGAAAATGAAGAAGATATTTGCTATGTGGACAACTTGTTCCATGGCTTCTTTAGCCTTGCCCGGAATGAGTGGTTTTGTCGCAGAATTAATGGTATTTGTGGGCTTTGCTACCAGCGATGCTTATAATTCAACTTTTAAAGTGATTGTTGTCTTTTTAGCTGCAATAGGTGTGATCTTAACGCCCATTTATTTACTGTCAATGCTGCGAGAAATACTTTATGGCCCAGAAAACAAAGAGTTAGTTTCTCATACAAAACTCATTGATGCTGAACCCAGAGAGGTATTTATCATTGGTTGTTTGCTAATTCCTATTATTGGCATTGGTTTGTATCCTAAGATTGTGACCCAGATTTATGATGCAACCACCAGTCAATTAACCGCAAGATTGAGACATTCCGTGCCAAGTTTAGTGGAAAAGGTTGAAGTTGCTTCAACCTATAATATGCCACTCAAAGCACCCGCTATTAAGTAGATGTAGGGTGGGCAATGCCCACCTTTTCACCAAGTCAGAAGCCAGAACATCTTATACATCAAGTTATACATGGGGTATGATTAACATATCCCCACATAGATTCATAGAGATGGTGATGGATAGACAGGTAAATCCGATGGACACCGTATCAGTATCCGCTCATTTTGATGGTGAACGAATTTTATTAGACGAGCCTTTTGAACTGGAACCAAACACAAAGCTGATCGTAACTATCCTGCCCAAGCAAGATAATGTTACACTACTGCTGAACATTTACCAACATATTGTTGATTATCCCTATTTCTAAGACAAAAATCGTGTTCCCCAAACTCCCACCCTCAGTAATTTGGATATTACTGTTTGGTCTAATATTCCGTTCTATCATTGCTTTTTGGTTGCTTCCTGGCTATGACGAAGGCTATTATTATCTTTACACCCAACATTTAGATTGGAGTTACTTTGATCATCCTGTTTTCGTCGCATTAACTACAGGGTTTGGTATTTGGTTAACAGGTATTACCTCCCCCTTTACCCTACGCATTGGCACAGTATTTTTATATACAGGTAGCTTATTATTATTATACTTTACCAGTGCCAGATTGTTCAATGTTAAATCCGCTAAAATTACCTTAATTATTGCGTCAATTATTCCCATTTTTCAAATTGGTTTTGGTATTGTCACCCTTCCTGATAGTCCTTTAATCTTCTTTTGGTCAGCAGCTTTATATTGTGCTGTTTCTGAATTTTTTCCTGTAGATAATCAAATTTATATTCCTAGTTATCGTCTTAGTATTTTAGGTATTTTAATCGGTTTAGCTTGCTTAAGTAAATATCATGGGTTTGTTTTAGGTTTCTCTTTAGTTGCCTTTTGTTTAACCAGTTATCCTCATTGTCGTGCTTTATTTTCCCGTTGGACAGGATTAGGATTAATCTTATTTATTATAACATTATTTCCTCTCTTATTCTGGAATTTTAATCATGATTGGATATCTTTTAAATTTCAATTTTTTAATCGTTTTCTCCCGGTTCCCAATGTGCCAGAATCTTCCTACAATCTTTTGAATTCGTTAGCTGTATTTGGGGTAGGAATTGGACTATTATTTCCGACCATTGGCTTCCCCTTATGGTGGATTCTATTCCGAAGTTTATTATTACAATTATTCATACCCTTAAGAAAAGATGGTCAAATTGATTTAGATAGTGCAAATAAACCTTATTTCTGGGAAAAACAATTATTTATTCTCTGGTTATCTTTACCCTTAACATTAGGATTAATTATCTTAGGTGGGAAACAACAAATTTTGGTGACTTGGCCTATTCCTGGTTATTGGGGAGCTACTTTGTTATTAGGATTATATGCAGCTAAATGGGAAAAATATTCAAAGTTTTGGGTGGAATGGTGGTTAAAAGGAAGCACCATTATAATTACAACTATTTTGTTATTATTTTTAATTCATCTTAATACAGGAACTCTCTTAAAATCCAGTCAAAATGTTTTGTTCGGTGGTGTTTTTACCTCAGATAATGATCCCTCTAATGAACTAATTGATGTTAAACAATTAAGACAAGGAATGGCAAGCTCTCCCATTCTTTATAAGGCGTTAAAAGAGGCTGATTTTCTGTTTACTAATGCCTATTATTTAGGAGGATTAATCGATTTAGCCCTTAAACCCCTAAATCCAATTCCTGTAACTTGTTTCAGTTATGATAGACGAGGGTTTCCTTTTTGGCCGGATACGGAGCAATGGGTTGGTAAAAATGCCCTTTATATCACCTTGAAACGGTTTGCTGAAATGCCAGAATTAACCGCCGAATTTAGCGCATTTTTTGACAGTATTGAAGAAATTGGTACAGTAGAAATTAAACGAGGAGGAGTTATTGTTAATGTCTTTTATGTTTATAAAGCACATAATTTATTAAAACCCTATTTTTCTACAGAAAACTCGGTTAGATAAACTTAAATTTAGCGAATTAGGGCGTTAGGATGTCAATTGACAAAAAGGGAGTTACACTAGAAAGAAGTTAACATTACTTCATAAACTGCGATCGCCATGCAAATAGCTCCCATTTCCCCTAATTCTGCTGTATCTGGAAATTATTGGCAATGGCAAGGACATAATATCTATTATGTCCGAGCAGGGGTTAAACAGCCTCAACGTCCCCCTTTACTCTTGATACATGGTTTTGGTGCATCTACAGATCATTGGGATAAAAATATTGCTCAATTACAAGAAACCTTTGAAGTTTGGGCCATTGACTTATTAGGATTTGGTCGTTCTGCAAAACCCAATTTACAATATAGTGGTAATCTTTGGCGCGATCAACTCAATGATTTTATCACCGAAATAATTGGTCAACCTGTCATTTTAGCAGGTAATTCTTTAGGGGGTTATGCTTCGCTTTGTGTGGCGGCAGAATGTCCAAATGCTGCTAAAGGACTGATTTTACTTAATAGTGCTGGCCCATTTAGTGATAGTAAAAATCCCAAGAAACCTAATCCTATTCAAAAGTTAATTCGTTCTGTTTTACTCCATCCTTTCCCTAGCTATTTATTATTTCAATATATGCGTCGTCCGGCTAATATTCGCAAGACCTTAAAAAAAGTATATCTCAATCAAGAGGCAGTAACAGATAAGTTAGTTGAAGACATTTATCGTCCCTCTTGTGATGAGGGTGCTGTCCAAGTTTTTGCCTCCGTTTTCAAGACACCCCAAGGAGAAACTGTAGACAATTTATTACAACAATTAACCCATCCTTTATTAATGTTATGGGGTAGCGGTGATCCTTGGATGAATGCAAAACAACGAGGGGAAAAATACCGCCAATATTATCCTAATTTAACCGAATATTATCTAGAAGCTGGTCATTGTCCCCATGATGAAATTCCTGATGAAGTTAACCGTTTAATTCATGATTGGGTGATGAGTCATTAAACTTATAAAGATAGGACTTACTTACAAATCCTATTGATAGGGGTAATTCATGAATTACCCCTATAAAAAACACAATTTATCAAAATATTGTGTCAGTTCTAATCTAAATTAGAATTATTATTGAGCCGTAATTAAGTAGCTTTTCCAAGATAATTCTTCAGAAGCTTTTTGATTATCTTTACTCAAGAGTCGCCAGGTTTTCCCCTCAGCTTGTCGCTGAAGATAAATTTCAAATTGATTATTTTTCTGATTCACTTGTTGACGGGGTAAAATCAATTTCAAATTATAAGTTCCTTGCAGATGATAAGTTGGCAATTCAGAAACCACAATTGACTCAAGATTTTTAACATTAATTTGACCAATTTCTAACTGAGGATGCTTCGTATTTAACTGTTGACTCAGAGGATTTAATCGCTGACGGAGTTGTAAGCGGATGGCTTGTTGTATAATGTCTCCATCAGGGGCAAACTCAATGGGGGCAGTTGCCGTACCACAAGCCGTTAAAAAAATTAACAAAACTGTCATTAATAAGCCTCTTCTGAAAAGCTTTTTGAGAGAAGGCAGATAAGCAGCAACCGATGATAGACAACGGTCAAAAAATCCTGTTTTTGAGCAATGCCAAAAGCTTAATAGAGGAGACAATTGTGGGCAATTCATGCTAATCTAAAAGAAATAACTCATAAAAAAACGCTAGAATTTAGCTTACCAAGAAAACAGAATTATGGGTTAAAAAAAACAATGAACAATTTTCGTCTTGAACCCTTTTTGTGGATTCATTTGGCCGGGATAGCCGTTGCTCCCTTATTATTACTGGTAATGGGGTTAGGACTAGCGGTAGGTGATCCTTTGCCTTTTTATTGGCTAGAATTATTGTTAGTAGTAACCGTGGGGATTCTGCCTATTTTGTGGATGCAATGGACAAGGCCTTTTGATATTTTTAGTATCTTAATTGTTGCCATTAAACCCAACAGCTTAACCCCTGACCAACGCAAGATTTTAACTCTGTTGAAAACGCGAAAAAATAAGATTTTTAATACGATTGCCGCCTTAGTATTATTAGGCATTGCATGGCAATTGTATCATTGGGCCCCCCTTGGTGCAATCACAGCACAAATGCTTCCTCAATGGCGTATTTTAGGACTGATAATCGCAGCGATCGCCTTTTTATTAAGTAACCTATTTATCCAAATTCCCGTGAGTGTTGTGGGGGTTTTATTGACCTCACAACAACAGTGGTTAAACACTGCCCCCTATGATCTCGAAAAAATTCTCAAGGATTTCACTATCCTAGGATTACGGGTTAACAAAATCTTCTTAATCCCGACAATGCCCCCATCAGAGAATCTCAAGGAAGAAACTTCATAATTTCTTCCTAATTGTGTCATAGATATCAGCAGGGTCAAAAGCATCTGGGTTATGCTTAGGGAGGTAACGTTAAACGAATAGAGATAAGCCCATGACAAGCTTAACCGTTTCCCCTGACCGTCCGGCTGATGAAGAACGGGAGGTTTGGGAAAGTCTTCAACAGGCGATCGCTGATTGTTCTGGATTTCAACAATGGCAAGCCAGACAGAAGACTCCCCCAGAAATTTTATCCCTCGATCAACAAGTACGGTTATATCTTCGGGAAACCTTAGAAACCTTGGCTTATTAACCCTTTGAACGAGGGCTTTCCCCGTTAAAAGCCCTCACTTTCCAGGATATCCTGAGAATTTGGCTGAGGTTTGGGTTGGTGATGCTTCACAGGTTTGGGAAGGGGTGTGAGACGAGGGGAAGGGGTTTTTAGGGAAGATGGAGAGCGATCGCCAGAAATTACAGGCTTTTGGGGAGGGAATTGGGAAACACTTCGGTGATTATTCCGAAAAACTGGTTTTTTCTTCGGAACATGGCCGAGATTTGTCCCCGTTTTGAGAATCAGGATATCTTGCTCTAACTGTACTTGTAAATCCCAAAAATGACCCACAGACTTATCAGGAAGTGTCCCCTTGAGTTTTAACTTAAAAAACTTAGTTTTTTCCGAAGGACTCTTAGGAGATTGACGAATTTTGATAATAACAGTCTTTTTCTGGGGAGAGACATAGACAACTTCCCCGCGAATAGAAAAGTAACCGCTTTTGATAGGAATGGTAGGAGAGGTTAGGGACGCTTCCGTTGATGAGAGGGAGTCTAGGGTTTGATAGGTCGAGGGTTGCAAGGTTTCCGGTTCCCAAACCCCGGCAATTTGTAGTTGGAGTTGATCATTGGTTAGTCGAATACGGGGGTAAACAACCCACAGGTGAGGTTGATCGAGATCGACGTGCTTTTTGAGTACACTAATCACTTTACCAAGGATCACCGCATCAATAGTCGTTCCCTCCTTTGTTGTCAGTAGGCCTCGCGTCATTTGCCCTTCAGAACGTTGATACTGACCCTCAATTAAACCAATGGCCCGATACTGTCTGGGATGACTGGGGAGAGGAATCGGGACATTATGCTGAAGGCCCTTGTCAGTCTGAGATGGCATAATTGGAGTAGGTTGACTAGATAATCCTGATGATAAGTGATCAATCAGATGAAGTGACTCGAATGGTCGATTCACAGAAAAACGCATATTACACCCCTAACAGCAATCAAACGATAGACTTCAGATGATATTTACTCTAACAAGTTAAAATAACCTTTGTTACCCCCTATCAATGTTTAGTATGGTTTGGGAAACCAAACAAATTAACAAAACACTCGAACCCTTTCACTTAATTATCTCTTTATGAAAATCTCTAAAACCAAGCATCGCCGCTGGATTTATACTGCTTTAGTGTTAATGCTCTTAGCATTAATTTCTTTTTCCATTTTACCCTTAGTCAGTAGTATTGTTCAAGCCAGTCAACCTCAAGGGGAGAATTTATCCTTAGCTGCCACAGAATCCGCTAAATTAGAGAATGAAGCCCTAGGCTATCAATTGGTTTTAGAAAGAGAACCTGATAATGATAATGCCCTGCGTGGATTGTTAGAAGCACGACTAAGACAGGGAGATTTGGCCGCTGCACTCATTCCCTTAGAACGATTGGCCCAACTGAACCCCCAACAACCTCAGTATGGCTTATTATTAGCTCAAGGGAAACAACAGTTACAAGACTATGAAGGAGCGACGGCTACCTATCGAGAGATTTTAGCGGCAAATCCCGGTGAAATAGCAGCGTTAAAAGGAATGGTTGATGTACTGATCGCCCAAAATCGTTCTCAACAGGCGATTAGCTTAGTACAAAATACCTTAAATCAAGCCCTCAAGGAAGGATCTGAGGAGTCTCAGTCAGAGAGTCCTTTTAATTTAACCTCTCTCCAATTATTGTTAGGAGAAATTTACACCAAACAAAAGCGTTATGATGAGGCTTTGGCCATTTATGATCAAGCAATTAAAGGGGACGTTGATGATTTTCGTCCTCTCTTAGCTAAGGCAATTATGTTAAGGCAACAGGGTAAAGAAACGGAAGCACAAACCCTATTTAAAGATGCTATTCTTAAAGCTCCTGTTCAATACAAAGAGCAACTCAAAGACATTGCTTTAGAAAGTCAAAAATCAGCGAATAAAACTGACAATTCAGTGACAGAAACTGAGGAAGAAACTAAATAGTTAAGTCACAGTATGAGATGATTCCTGAGAGGTTAGAAGGGCAATATATTGACTTTCCATCAAGAAAGTTCCTCTGGCAAATTTAACCCCCCAATAACCTCCAGGACGACGATCCATAACCGTTCCTTCCTCCCCAATTTCTAAGATATCAGCAGGGCGTAACATGGGCATAGGGTCGGCGGTTTTCAAGTAGGGAGGTTTGGCAATTAAAGAAATTTTACTACCAACGGCAACTCGTTGTTTATCCATACTTAAAGAAAATAGGAAATAGGACTGATTATTGTCAAGTAAATTTATTATAACTTATTCTTTGATTTTTTAAATTTTATAGTATAGGGACGCTTCATAAAACGCCCCTACAAAATAACCAAACCTGTTACAATTTAACAGTCTTATGGTGTCTGCCAAATCCGCTGATGATAATCTTCAACTTTGGCGTAAGGATCGGGGTTTGAATGATGATGATGGTGATGATCGTGGGAATGATGATGATGGCCATGATCGTCAACCGCAGCAAGACGAAACTTACACATCTCACAGTTCATCTGGACTTGTCCCTGTTGAGTTTCTAACTCTCGTTCCCTGACAACCTGTAACAGTTGAGGATGAATACCCATCTCCGGTAAACAAGTCATCTCAATCTCAGGATAAAGGGTTTGTTGTTCGGCAGTTGTTTGAAAAATTTTCTTGACTAATGCCCCAGTAAACAAGAAATAAGGTAACACAATAATCCGTTTTGGTTGGTAAAAAAGGGCCCGTTTAAACCCTTCTTCTAGACGAGGATGAGTAATACCAATAAAACAGGTTTCTACTGTTTGATAACCGCTACCTTCCCATAACATTCTCGCTAACTTACAGACATCCCCATTGGCATCAGGATCACTAGAACCCCTCCCAACAAATAATAACACCGTCTCAGACCGTTTAATTTCCTTGGGGTTAGCGTGGGGATGATCGAACTCAGCTAAGCGTTCCTGCCACAATTTAAACAGGTTGGGGGTAATGCCAAAATGTCGCCCATAGTGAAACTTTAACTCAGGGTAACGCTCTTTGGTGCGATCAAGTTCCTTGGTCACATCAAACTTGTTATGACGCGCTGCAAATAAAAGAATTGGTAAGGCAGAAATATCGGTATAACCTTGAGAGACACAATAGTCTACCCCTTGTTGAATGTAGGGTTCTGTCAGTTCCAAAAAGCAAGGAATCACGGGACGAGAATTGTCTAATGCTTGATAAGCAGCAACAAAGTCAAGAAAGGTTTGTTTTCCGTCAATATCTCTGGTTCCATGACCGATCATTAGGAGGGGACGAGATAAAGGTAAGGGGGGAAAATGAAGGGACTTTAGGGAGTCACACTCATCTAGCTTCACGGTGGACATTAATTGTTTAGAACTCCTGTACTTATATCTAATGGCAATTCTGACCTCTACACTGTGGTTAGAACCCATAAGCCCATGCTTTTTTATGGTAGCGAACTTTGGGTTTCGCTGAAATGCGGGGTGGGGGGGTTGAGGTGATGGTTTGTAGGAGCATAATATTTAGAGAAGCAATTAAACAGTTTAATCAGTGGTTAAAAAATCAAGCCCATCAAATATGATTGTTTTAATTAACTTAAATCTCTTGGAGATGTTTTATTTTGTCTCTTAAAAATTCTGCCCGTTTTGTAACATTTTTCCAGTCTTGATTATTAATAGCATGATCAGGAAATAATTGACCTGATAAACCGACAGCGATCGCCCCTGCTTCAAGAAAATTAGCCGCATTGTCTAAGGTCACGCCACCGGTCGGAATTAAAGGAATTGAACCTATTGGCCCCTGTAATCCTCGAATATAAGCAATGCCACCAACTGCCTGTACCGGAAAGACTTTAACACAACTCGCTCCCCCTTGCCAAGCACTGACAATTTCTGTGGGAGATAGGGCCCCTGGAATGATAGGAATTTGGTGATCAATCGCTGTTTTAATTAGGGTTTGATTGACGTGAGGCGTAAAACAGAATTGTACCTGAGCAGCGATGGCAGCTTGTAAGTCTTCTAATGTTAAAATTGTCCCCGTGCCAATGATACAATCTGGTAATTCTGTTTTTAAGCGTTGAATAATTTGAGCAGGATTTTTACTATTCCAAGTAATTTCAATCAGTCGCATACCGCCTTTGGCTGCTGCTCTAGCCATGTTTAAACCTGATTCTATGTCATCTGTCCGAATGACAGCAATTGCCCGATGTTGTCTTAACAATTGTTGCCAAGACGCTGATATTTCAAGAGAGGAATTTATAGTAGACAAATTCAGTTTAAGAAATAACGCTTTTTACTTTGACATTGTAGCAAATTAGTTTAAAATTGATCTAGGTGATGAGGCAATTAACCCCTAAAAAATTTAGGAGATGCTCCCAGATGGATGAATTTATGGCAGCAGCGATCGCCGAAGCAAAACAAGGCCTAAAAGAAGGCGGTATTCCCATCGGTTCCGTTTTAGTAAAACATCAGACAATTATTGGTAGAGGACACAATAAACGAGTCCAAGAAGGTGATCCCATTACCCATGCAGAAATTGATTGTTTACGCAATGCGGGACGGATCGGTAATTATCAAGATACGGTTCTTTATTCTACCTTAATGCCCTGTTATCTCTGTGCGGGAGCAGTGGTTCAGTTTAATATTAAAAAAGTCATTGCCGGAGAATCTAAAACTTTCCCAGGAGCGAGAGAATTTATGGAATCCCACGGCGTTGAAGTGATTGATTTGAATTTAGATGAATGTCAAAATTTGATGGTACAATTTATCGCCAAAAATCCCTTACTTTGGCAGGAAGATATTGGTAAATAAGCCAACAATCTCGATCAACCATCAACAATACGGGAATGACTGCCTTCTGGTTCGGAGATTTCACCAAATTTAAACCTTTCATTATATTTGTTTTTGAGCCATTATAGTAGTAGCGAACGCCAGTTACTTGCGGGCGCAAATCCCTCAACACCTTGGTTAGTCTAGATTTGCTCGTTTTTAACATCTCGTAAAAACAAATGAACCTTTTAGATCTTGCCATCGTCTAAAGAGATAAGTTAAGATAAAAACAAGTTAAAGTCATACCGACTTCACCTTGTAACCTTTCTTTCCAGTCCTCATGTATTAATTCATAAACATTTTGGGAAAGATAAGGATAGTAATAGACTTTTAAGCAGATTTAAGGAGTCAAAACTGTACCAATGCCCACTGCTAACGTGAACACCAAAACCAAACAGCCTACGTATTCAGCAGATATGGTGCGGACTTATCTGCATGAAATTGGGCGGGTACCTCTGTTAACCCACGAACAAGAAATCGTTTATGGGAAACAAGTGCAAAAAATGATGACCTTGTTAGAAACAAAAGACAATCTTGCTCAAAACTCAGGACTCGAACCCAGTCTAGGAGAATGGGCCAAGGCGGTAGAGATGACGGAAACCAGCCTTAAGAAAATCCTAGAACAAGGAAATCGCGCCAAACGGAAGATGATTGAGGCCAATTTGCGCTTAGTTGTTGCCATTGCCAAGAAGTATCAAAAGCGCAACATGGAATTTCTCGACCTGATTCAAGAGGGTAGCTTAGGACTGGAAAGGGGTGTAGAAAAATTCGACCCAACCAAAGGCTATAAATTCTCGACCTATGCTTATTGGTGGATTCGCCAAGCGATCACGCGGGCGATCGCGCAACAAGCACGCACCATCCGTTTACCCATTCATATTACCGAGAAACTGAATAAAATCAAGAAAACTCAACGAGAACTCTCACAGAAATTAGGAAGAAGTGCTACTCCAGCAGAAATTGCCCAAGAATTAGAGATTGAACCCGCTCAAATTCGGGAATTTCTGAGTATGGCCCGTCAACCCATTTCCTTAGATGTTCGTGTCGGGGACAATCAAGATACAGAACTCTCGGAACTTTTGGAAGATCAAGGCATTTCCCCCGATCATTACATCACCCAAGAGTTATTACGCCAAGATCTCAGCAATCTGATGGCGGAACTCACCGAACAACAGCGAAAGGTTTTAACCCTCCGTTTTGGCTTAGAAGATGGCAAAGAACTATCTTTAGCCAAAATTGGCAAAAAGCTCAATATTAGTCGGGAACGGGTGCGTCAACTAGAACATCAAGCCTTAGCCCAACTGCGGAGACGACGGGGCAACGTCAAAGAATATCTGGCAGCCAGCTAATATAGCACTCCTATTTCAGTGGTGAGAAAAATCTCTCAGAATAGGGGTTAGGGAATTTAACCAATAACCGGATTTCATATAAATAAGGAATAGCAAGAGATAGGCGAGGAAATAACCGCTTATCTCTTTTAATTTTTCCAAATTTTGATAATTTTCTCCAGTCTAACCTTAATCAATTTAGATGTATTTTTACTTACATTAAAACTTTTTTTCCGGTAATTGCATTCTGAGATTAAGATAAGTTTTGTCTAAGTGTGTGCCAGATAAAACTTCCTTAATTATTCCCAAACTTGTCTAGACAACTGGGGAATTATGAGCTACTATGTCCAAGAAGCTCTTATTAATAAAATATAGAGGAAACCAAATGATAAATACCAAGGCGATAGCCTTTAGCTCGATTGTAGCGACATTACTGGCTGGAACCGCAGCGCAGGCGCAATTTATCCCCCCAGATGATCTCCCCCCAGGTAAGCCCGCTACCATTGATATGATGGGTACGGTTGAAGCCAACGGAAGTGTTTGGAATTTCAGCTACACCATAGGACCTCTCGGTGAAGTAGAAAGGGTTGATGCGGACGGAAACGTCGTTTTAGATGAGGAGGGAAATCCCGTTTATGACTTGTTCTACGACCTCGAAAACCCATTCTATGTCAACCTTGAGACTGGAGAGGTTGTTCAAGGCTCCGTTGGTGATCCCGATAATGCTGGCTTTGACTATGCACAATACGACAGTCTGTCTGCAATTCTAGATCCCAATGGCGGTTTTAATGTTAGTTTCGCAGATTTTGGGGGCGCAAGTAATTTCAGCCAAACATTTGTTTTTCCTGCATTTGCTCCAGATATCCCAGGATTAGCTCGTTTTGCTGGTTCTCTGGCAGGAAGTCTTTTTGATTTAACGGGTAATGGTGTAAGTATCACGCCGAATGGTCAACCGTCAACCATTGCCATTAATCTCTACGACAACAATAACACCATAATCTCCACCCTCAATTTTGGTGATATCCTTGCAATTGCTAATGCTGATTCCGATCCAGCACAATCCCATACCTATGGGCCTTTCGGCAACACAGATTCTCCTCTGCTAGTAAACTGCGCACCTGCTGGTTGCGGAAGGGTAGAAATCGAACTCGGCTTTACTGGTTCAGGTGGTGGCGATCGCTATGGTCTGGTTGGTGGTTTTAATGTAGTTGGTGTCGAAGGCCCTCCCGTCTCCGTACCCGAACCTGGTACCACTGCTGCTCTAGTGGGTGTGGGTCTTTTAGGCTTGGCTTCTTGGAAACGCAAGCTTTCCTAGAAACGGTTGATCCTTCCCAACTAATTGCCAGTAATATAGTTGGGGTTTATACAAAATTTGTCGCAATACAACTAGGCTAGGGCATACCCAAAGTCAACCCTTGGGAAGAGAACCACCTCTGGCCAACGATACCGCAAGGAGTCTGAGTTAAGTGGACTCGCTGAACCAAGAATCCCCGCCTTTCTACCGCGAGGAGTATCAAAAGACTGAATCTAGTTTTCAAAGTGGCATATAATGATCAAAGAAATCCGGTTCTATAATCTAGGCTATCTAGCTGAAGTGATTATGGAAACCGGATTTTATATATCTTAATGAAAAATCCTGTCTAAGAGAATGTTCAGAATCCCATGACCACTATATTAGCAATTGAAACCAGTTGTGATGAAACTGCCGTGGCCATCGTCAACAATTGTGAGGTTTATAGTAGTGTTGTTGCCTCACAAATTGAACTCCATCGGCTCTATGGGGGAGTGGTTCCCGAAGAAGCATCTCGTCAACATTTACTGACCATTAATCCTTGTATTGATCAAGCTTTAGCGGAAGCAAATTTAAGCTGGAATGAGATTGATGGCATTGCTGCAACGGTTGCTCCTGGGTTAGTTGGGGCGTTAATTGTAGGCGAAACAGCAGCGAAAACCCTTTCAATTATACATCAAAAACCCTTTATTGGGGTGCATCATTTAGAAGGTCATATTTATGCCACTTATTTGAGTGAACCTAACTGGAAATCGCCTTTTTTATGTTTGTTAGTTTCTGGGGGTCATACCAGTTTAATTTATGTAAAAGATTGCGGGATTTATGAACAATTAGGAACCACCCATGATGATGCGGCGGGGGAAGCTTTTGATAAGGTAGCAAGATTATTAAAATTAGGTTATCCAGGGGGGCCAATTATTGATAGTTTAGCCAAAAAAGGCAACCCTGAAAGGTTTATTTTACCAGAGGGAAGGGTATCATTACCAGGGGGAGGTTATCACCCCTATGATTCTAGTTTTAGTGGTTTAAAAACGGCAGTATTACGATTAGTTGAACAGTTAAAAAAAGAGGGATATGATCCCTTACCTGTTGCAGATTTAGCGGCCAGTTTTCAAGCAACAGTTGCCCGATCATTAACAAAAAAAACCATTGCCTGTGCCTTAGATTATGGTATCACTCATATTGCGGTTGGGGGAGGAGTTGCGGCCAATAGTGGACTAAGAAAACAGTTACAAGAAGCAGCAAAAGAACACAATTTAATTGTGCATTTTCCGCCGATTAAATTATGTACAGATAATGCAGCAATGATCGGTTGTGCTGCTTGTGATCATTTTCACAGAGGTCATGTTTCTTCCCTCAAATTAGGGGTAAAATCTCGATTAGGAATTACTGAGGTAATGCAGCTTTATTCAGTTGATAATTAGTAGGGGTCAACGGCCGTTGACCCCTACTTGTGTTTTTTCTGTAGAGCTATATTTGTTAAATTTTAATTGTTACCTGATCGGTATGAACAGTTTAACTTCTTTTTTTTATTCTGAATACTCAGTTCAAAGTCATCTATCGTATAACTTAAGTTAAACTGAAGTCAACTGTCTATCTTAACTTGAGTCTTACACAAACCTAAAATCCCCTGATCAAAGTTAATTTGTTACCCTAAAATAAATAACTACCCTCTATCTCATCTTAAACTCATCAGATGTCGTCAAAAACCGCGAAAATCTCATCATCAGTTACCACCAAGATCACACCCCTCTTCGTCTCTCCTGCTCAAATTATCAAAGGACAGGGTATTCTATCCCAAACAGGAAGTGCAATTGCTCGTTTAGGGAAACGTCCCTTAGTGGTAGGCGGAAATAACACCCTTTCTGTGATTTCCCCCCATTTAAACCCCATTTTTAAACAATTTAAACTTACTGCTGCCCAAGCAACCTATAGCCCAGACTGTTCAGAAAATTCTTTAGAAACTCTTACCACAGCCACCAAGGAACATCAAGCCGATTTTATCATAGGAGTGGGGGGTGGAAAAGCCCTTGATACCGCTAAATTATTAGCCCACCAGCAACAACTCCCCATTGTTACTATTCCCACCTCAGGGGCAACTTGTGCCGCTTGGACAGCCTTATCTAATATTTATTCTAACGAGGGAGCCTTTCAATATGATGTTCCCTTATTGCGTTGTCCTGACTTACTAATTTTAGACTACGATATTGTTAAAACCGCCCCTAAACGGACATTAATTGCCGGAATTGGAGATGCGATCGCCAAATGGTATGAAGCATCCGTTAGTAGTGGTAATTCTACCGCAACCTTAACGATTGCGGCAGTGCAACAGGCCAGAATTTTACGAGATATTTTATTACAAAAATCAGCAGCGGCCTTAGAAAACCCTGGTGGGGAAGACTGGTGTGAAGTGGTAGATGCAACGGTATTATTAGCGGGAGTAATTGGAGGTTTAGGGGGTGCAAATTGTCGCACAGTAGCGGCCCATGCTGTCCATAATGGTTTAACCCATATTCCGGCGGCCCATGAAGCATTACATGGGGAAAAAGTAGCTTATGGTATTCTCGTTCAATTACGCCTAGAAGAGATGATACAAGGGAATCAATTAGCCGCCTCTTCTCGACAGCAATTGTTGAAATTTTATGAAGAAATTGGCTTACCAAAAACCCCAGAAGATTTAGGATTAGGAGAGGTGACGTTAAATCAATTACGTCAAGCAGCCAAAATTACCTGTCATCCTAATTCAGATATTCATCGCTTACCCTTCTCGGTTTCTCCTGAACAATTATTAGGGGCCATGGTGTCTACAAAAGCAGAAATTTTGGTGAATAAAACTCAAGTAAACTCTTGACCCGAAAATTAGGGGTTAGGGGTTAGAAGTTAGCTCCCCACTCCCTGACCCCATCACTCTTATTATTTAAGGGTAGCGTAACCCATGGTGGCATTAGCCATACGACACCAGATAACCACTGACTTGAAGCCTGAAGTTTGAATAGCACTAGGAATAGGATAACGTTGCGCCCCTTTTGCGTTGTGTAACTTCCCTAAATTGACAAAACGATTCATATTAGAGTTAGAGTAAGATTTGGGAGGGGTTGCATCGGGATCAAGTAGTACGTGCAGATCAGGGGCTTGATCGGTGGTACTGAAGGCTGAGTCTAGCTCCAAATAGGTTTGTCCGTTTTCCCTGACAATTCTGGCTACTCCCGTTGTGGGAGCTTCAGCTTTAACGAAGGTTCCCATCTTAACGACAGGAGTGTTTTGGGCCATGAGGATAGGAAGATTAACTTGAAATTCTTCAGCCGCATTAACAGAGGTTGTGGTTGTAGAGAAGCTACTACCAAGAATCAAGGCAGAAACTAAGCCAGTGGCGAGAAGAAGTTGAGTTTTTTGTGAGAAGATCATGACTTGAAATCCTGCTTTTGGGCTTTGAGTTGGTTTTCAATTCTGAGTATCTTTCCTTATCCTGAGAATTGAAAGGGAAGATTCTGAAAAAACCCTAAGCTTTCCCTAATAAAACTGAGAATTTGTGAACTTGTACAGAAGGAAAAGGAAAAAGACTAACCCTTTCCCCTTTCCCTGTTAATGTTTACAGTGTTGCTAGAACTTCTTTTGCTGCCGTTAAGGTGCGTTCGATATCGTCTTCTGTATGAGCTAGGGAAGTAAATCCAGCCTCAAATTGAGACGGAGCAAGATAAACACCCCGTTCTAACATTCCCCGATGGAAACGCCCGAATTTAGCGAGATCTGATTTTTTCGCATCCTCATAGTTACGAACTGGCCCTTCCGTAAAGAATAAGCCAAACATTGCCCCAACATAGCCCCCACAAACATTATGACCAGTCTCTTTGGCAACCTTTAACAACCCTTCACTTAATTTCTGGGTAATGCGGTCTAAATAGTCATAAGTTCCTGGTTTTTGCAGCAATTCCAGAGTTTTAATCCCTGCTGTCATGGCCAAAGGGTTTCCTGATAAGGTTCCCGCTTGATACATGGGACCAGCCGGGGCCACCATAGACATAATATCTTTACGTCCCCCATAGGCTCCCACAGGCAAACCACCGCCGATCACTTTGCCGAGGGTAGTTAAATCAGGGGTGACACCAAATTTTTGTTGGGCCCCACCATAAGCAAGACGAAAACCCGTCATCACTTCATCAAATACCAGTAAAGCCCCATATTCTTTGGTTAATTCCCGTAATCCCTCTAAAAAGCCCGCATCAGGGACAATAAAACCAGAATTACCGACAACGGGTTCTAAAATAACCCCTGCAATCTGATCGGGATTTTCAGCAAAGAGGGTTTTAACCGCTTCTAAATCATTATAGGGAGCGTTCAGGGTGTTGCTGGTCGTGCTTTTAGGAACCCCAGGAGAGTCCGGTAAACCAAGGGTTGCAACCCCGGAACCGGCCTTAACCAAAAACATATCAGCGTGGCCGTGATAACAGCCTTCAAACTTGATGATTTTATCCCGTCCTGTAAAAGCTCTAATCAAGCGCAGAACGGACATACAAGCTTCCGTACCTGAATTGACAAAACGCACCATTTCAATGCTCGGAACCGCATCAATGACCATTTCTGCTAGGACATTTTCTAACACAGAAGGGGCCCCGAAACTGGTTCCCTTTTCTAGTGCCTCATGAAGTGCCGTAATGACGTCAGGATGAGCGTGGCCACAAATGGCGGGGCCCCAGGTTCCTACATAATCAATGTACTGATTGCCGTCTACATCCCAAATATAAGCCCCTTTGACTCGATCAAAGACGATGGGTTGTCCACCGACAGACTTAAATGCTCTTACCGGAGAACTAACCCCCCCTGGCATTAATTTTTGAGCAGCGGCAAAGATTTCTTCCGATTTGGTGGTTTTCAATGATGTTGTGCTAACCAATCTAATCTCCTTTACATCCTAAGTAGAATTCTGTTTTGTGACAATAGGATATTTGTCTTCTGCTAAACATTGTCTGATTTTATTATCCTATGAATCCATCCCTGAGCAACGAACCATTACAGACTCTTATCTTGAAGGTTTTGTCAGAGACTCCGATAAGATGGAGAATAGGGGATTCGAACCCCTGACCTCTGCGGTGCGATCGCAGCACTCTACCAGCTGAGCTAATTCCCCATTACTCTTCCGACCCCCTATTCTAACATTGAATGTTGCTGTTTGTAATTCTTTTTAACTTAGTTCTTACCCTGATCAATTTTTATCTAGTTTGGCAACTGCGAAAATTGTCTCATTTTTTGCAAAAATTTACCTATCAATTAACCCGACTAGAGCAGCGAATTCATGTCATTTTTCATCCTGCACCAGAGATTATTTTAAAGGGACAGGAAGGTACTATTTATCTGAAAAAACGTTATCAATCCTTGAAAATTAAACTGCTCAGGTTACAACAAGCTCTGAGTGTACTTAATTTTTTATTGAGAATTTTGCCACAAAAAAGATTTTCTTTAAAGCAAAAATCATCAAAAGTCAACTTAACAAGATTGCGGGGTTAATTTTGTAAATAATTGTCCCAAATGATTTTGTAAGATTTCACTAAATAATCTGACTTTAATTGATAAATGACGCTGGGCAGGATAGATGACACAAATATCAATGTCTGGTGGATAATAATCAGGTAATATTATCACCAATTGCTGTTTTTGAAGAGCAAAATCAATCATGAAAATAGGTAACAAAGTAATACCTAATCCTTGTATAGCAGCTTCCCTTAAAACTTCCCCATTATTAGAACATAAAAGACTTTTAATTAAAATGGTATGTTCTCCATCTGGCCCCATTAATTGCCATTGATTACCACTAGCTAAATAACCATAATGTAAACAAGAATGCTCCCGTAATTCTGAAGGATGAGATGGGATAGAATGAGTATCTAAATAAGCAGGAGAAGCGCATAAGATACGTCTAATTGGGGCGATATTTTGAACAATTAAACTTTCAGATTTCGGGGGATGAGCAATCCGAATTACCAGATCATAGCCTTCAGCAATAGGATCAATTAAACGATCTTCTAAGGTTAACTGGACTCTTAAAGCAGGATAATTTAACATAAATTGTGATAAAATAGGGGTTAAATACATAGTCCCAAAAGACATCGGCGCATTGACTCTAAATATTCCTTTTGGTTCAACTTGTAGCTGAGAAACTGCAATTTCTGCTTCTTCTAAATCCGCTAAAATGTTCAGACATCGCTCATAAAAAGCCATTCCTGTTGCAGTCGGATTAACTCGTCTTGTACTACGATGAAGTAACTGTACCCCCAGGTCATTTTCTAGGTTAATCACCAATTTATTGACCGCAGAACGAGATAACCCCATTGCTCGGGCCGCTGCCGCAAACCCCCCAAATTCAACCACTTGGGTGAAGGCGCGAAGACTTGCAAACTTATCCATACTGTCGCTAATTAAGAAACAATTTGTCTAAAAAATATTATATTGTCTTTTTAATGATGGGGAATTATGATGAAATTAAAGTTAATCATCAACGAGAGGAAAGGGTTATGATTACAGTGCGTCCGTCACAAGAGCGAGGAATGGCTAACTTTGGCTGGCTAGATAGTCGTCATAGCTTTTCCTTTGGTCAATATTACGATCCCAATTATGTAGGGTTTGGGACGCTACGGGTGATCAATGAAGACAAAGTGACACCAGGGGCCGGATTTGCCACCCATCCCCATCGCAATATGGAAATTATCACCTATATTATTGATGGGGCCTTAGAACATAAAGACAGCATGGGCAATGGCTCAATTATTCGTCCTGGGGATGTACAGCGAATGAGCGCAGGGACGGGAATTAAACATAGTGAATTTAATCCTTCTCAGACAGATCCCGTTCATTTACTGCAAATTTGGATTATTCCAGATACAGAAGGTTTAACCCCTAGTTATGAACAAAAACACTTCTTCCCCACCGAAAAAGAAGGAAAACTCTCTCTTATTGCTTCCCAAGATGGAAGAGAAGGCTCTGTCACCATTCATCAAGCTGTAGACTTATATACAACTCAGTTAAAGGAAGGCCAAACCGTTCAATCTTCGTTAAAAAAGGGGCGGGGTGCTTGGGTTCAAGTGATTAAAGGATCAGTACAATTAGGCGATTTTCAACTCTATGCAGGAGATGGGGCCGCCATTATGCACATAGATGAAATCACCCTGACAGGATTATCTGAATTAGCTGAAGTATTATTATTTGAGCTTCCTGAACCCATCAGCGTCTGAAATGGGTTTTAGTTAGCCATATAAACTCCGATTTTATTCGGTACTTTTTTCCATAATCCTTGCAATTTTCCAGAGGATAAATGTTTGAGAATATCCTCTCGAAGAATACGAAGTTGTGTCTGGTTTAATTGCCCATAAATTCCCTGGGTAACTTCAGTAATCGTAAACTCTTTTCCTTGATTTGATTGGAGCAACTTTTGAATCGCTTGTTGCTTGGATAACCCTCGATATTCCGGCAACATAGCAATAGCAGAAGACTTTTGGCTAGAACGATTACCCTTGGCTATTGGTGAAGAAACTTGCTTTAATTTCTGCAATTTTTCTATCCCTGTTTCTGACCAGAAATAATGCTTTTGATGATTCTTAAAATAATCAACACCCTCTATAAATTGTTCCAGATATCTTATCCGTAAATTTAAGACAAAATTTATGGTAACTGACAACAACTTGGCTACCTTAGCGGTGGGTAAAGCATCGTCTGGAACCTCTCCTTTTTTCAGTTTCTTTTCGACCAAATCAGGAAAATCTGCCAAGGTTAATGTCCAACAATCAGGAGCATCAGGGACTTTTACCCATTGTCCTTGCTTAGCTCCTTTTATTAACTGTTGTTCCATTAACGGCTTCACCTGTTGCTGCTGCTCCTCAGAAATCAGACCATAAAAATGCCGTAAGATATAGTCAATTTGTAGCATTTTTCCGCGTTCCGTCTCCAATAACTCTCGAATTTTTGGCGACGGTATTACGAAAAATTCATCCTCATTTTCCGTCTCTTCATCTTCCCTGTTGTCGGCGATAGTTTCATCAGGGACAGGGTTAGTATCATTGAGCAGCCAAGATTGAGCTTCCACCGATTCAGGGAGGGATGATTGAGCGGATAATAGAGCTTGGACGTTTCCCAACTGCTGAGCCGCGCTGATTGCCGCCTGTTGATGATATTCAATCAGTTGACGATAATAATCAGCTAATTGAGCTAAATATTCGTTCACTCCTGCGGGGGGTGATGGTGGTTTCATCATGGCTTACTTTTGCTGTTCTTTGACAAAGCGCTTACATTTTTTGGTGATGCCTTCGCATTGGTTGCCGTACTTGGGACAAGCAGTCGCGTAGGTTTCTCTCTCACAACTGTCATGACAATAAGAACATAGGAACTTAAAAATACGGGTATGGATGACGCGATTATGCGCTCTGACGGTGTATTCGTTAACGTGAACTTTCTTACTGGGCATTTTGGTATTACAGAAAACAACTCTCTTTTTAGTTTGACGAATATTAAGACCCTTGTGCTACTGTCTCTGTAAAGATTTGCGGACTTTTCCCGACAGCTTACTCTCTAGTTTATTATGAGAAGACTATGTTATTCAGTCAATTTTAAGATAACAATTAATATGGATCAAAATCTTACGCGCCAACTTTTGCACCAAGATACGGAAGAAAAAGAAGCTCTCGCCTTACTTTTAGAACGTCATTTATCCCGTCAAGAGCAAATTTTTGTCCAGAAAACCCAGATGGGCAACACTCAAGGTTATCTGGGTTCTGTTTCTTTAGAATGGTTAGCTAGTCGCGTTCGTTTTGCTTCTCAACTGCCTTTGTTTCGGCGCAAATATGATCCGATTACTGATAATATTATTAGAGATGCAGAAACCGTTGAAGAATTACAACAACGTCCCTTAGATTGGTCACGGCAATCACATTTGGCGCAATATTTAGCCGTTGTTAGAAACCATAAATTTCCTCCTGTTTTAGTGGTTATTAGTAGTGAATGGGTGAATGATCCTCATGCAGTAGAATGGGGCAGCGAACGCCGCGCTTTAGTGAGTGTGGATGACTTTACCTCCTTAGATAAACAAGATAGAATGGGATTGATCAATATTGGAGAAGATTATTCTATTTTTGCCCTAGATGGACAGCATCGATTGATGGGAATACAAGGGTTAATGGAATTGTTGAAAACTGGAAGATTAGAGGTTTATAATAAGTATAAAAAAGCCACGGGTTCCGTTATTACTATTGATGATTTAATTGAAGAATATCATCTAGATGTAGCATCTTTACAAAGTTTATCTCAAGAAAAGATTGGCATTGAATTTATTCCTGCTGTTATGCAAGGAGAAACCTATGAAGAAGCGAGAAGACGGGTAAGAACAATTTTTGTTCATGTTAACCGCATGGCCATTGCTTTAAGTAAAGGACAGTTAGTTTTATTGAATGAAGATGATGGTTTTGCAATTATTTCTCGCCGACTTGCGATTACTCATTTTCTGTTAAAAGATCGAGATGAACATGACTGGAACCCCCGCGTAAATTGGGATAGTGCAACCATTTCTAATAAGTCAACAGTTTTGACAACTTTGCAAGCTTTACAAGATATGGCAGAAGGGTATTTAGGTGATAAATTTTCTCATTGGAAAAATAAAGATAAAAAGAATTTAATTGCTTTACGTCCTGATGATCAAGAAATAGAAGAAGGGTTAGAAGATTTACAGGAATTATTTGATTATTTAGCTTCTTTACCCAGTTATCGTCAATTAGAACAAGGGGTAAAAAGCTTTGAATTGAGACGTTTTAGTCATGAAAAAGGGGGAGGTGAAGGAAATATGCTGTTTCGTCCTGTGGGACAAATTGCTTTAATGCAAGCCTTGGGATTTTTGGTATTTCGGAAAGAATTTGATCTAAAAAGTATCTTTGAAAAGTTAATATATTTCGATGAAATTGGGGGATTTAGTAATATGGAAAAATCCCAATCTTTATGGTATGGTGTACTTTACGATCCGATGAAAAAACGGATTCAAGTAGCGGGTAAAAAATTGGCCAGTCGCCTGTTTATTTATTTATTAGGAGGAGTGAATGATGAATTTGAAAAGGCAGAAATTCGCCAGGCATTAGCGGAAGCAAGAACGATTAAAGATGCCGCAACGAATCAAGAAAAAACGATTGATTTTCAAGGAAAGTTTGTTAAACCGAGAAGTGTCGGATTACCTAATATTTTATGATTAAGTTTATGGAAAGTGACAATAATGAAAAATACGAAACAACATTTCCTAATCTTTATCAAGAATTATTATAAATACCTAAAATTTTGAGAAATCATTGAACATTTATGGTAATAATAAAAATGCTCCTTTTAAAATGTATAGGAAGTTACCAAATATGGCTCTTCAACTCGGAGATATTGTACCTGATTTTACCCAAGAAACTAGCCAAGGCAACGTTTCTTTCCATGAATGGGCCGGAGATAGCTGGGTTGTGCTGTTTTCCCATCCCGCCGATTATACCCCCGTTTGCACCACTGAATTAGGGACAGTAGCTAGTCTCAAACCCGAATTTGACAAACGTAACGTTAAAGTGATCGCTTTGAGTGTGGATAGTGTAGACTCCCATCAAGGTTGGATTAACGACATCAACGAAACCCAAAACACCACGGTCAACTATCCCATTATTGCCGATCCCGATCGCAAGGTGGCAGACTTATATGGGATGATTCACCCCAACTCTCTCAATAACCTAACCGTGCGTTCCGTGTTTATTATTGATCCTAACAAGAAATTACGGCTAACCTTGACCTATCCTGCTAGTACAGGACGGAATTTTGATGAAATTTTGCGGGTAATTGATTCTCTGCAATTAACCGATTATCATCAAGTTGCCACCCCTGCCAACTGGAAAGATGGAGATGATTGTGTGGTTGTTCCCTCCATTCCCACAGAAGAAGCAAAACAGAAGTTTCCCAAAGGTGTTACCGAAGTTAAACCCTATTTACGCATGACCCCCCAACCCAACAAATAGGAATACTTTTATCATTAAGATCTACTAGGGGTCAACGGTTGTTGACCCCTACTTTCCACAATGACATGGCTGAAAACCTTGCCAGAGTTTGCTAGGATTAGAGATCGGACTTCATTGCATCAAAAAGGAGGTTTCCCATGTCCCGTAAATGCCAGCTAACCGGAAAAAAGGCGAATAACGCTTTTGCTGTCTCCCACTCTCACCGTCGCACCAAAAAACTACAAGAAGCTAACCTACAATGGAAACGAGTTTGGTGGCCAGAAGGCAACCGTTGGGTTAGATTACACATTTCTACCAAAGCCATTAAAACCCTACAAAGGAAAGGGTTAAACGCTATGGCCAAAGAAGCTGGAATTAACTTAAATAAAATGTAATCCCCGAAAATGTCAAACAATAGGGGTTGAACAGGGGATGAAAGTTTCTCTCACCTTAATCTCTGTCAGTGAGAGTAGGGGAAACAATAAAATAATAATCTCCCCGTTCAATTTCTATCGGTAAATGGGTTATATTATTAACAAAACTTAATTGAATAACCCTTTAACAAATTCTCATGACGACATCAGAACTGATCAACCCTAACGCCTTGGAAAGCTACTATTGGCATTGGCAGGGACACCGTATTAAATACACAGTTAAGGGGCAAGGTGAACCCATTCTTTTAATTCACGGATTTGGCGCATCTATCGGTCATTGGCGCAAAAATATTCCCTCCCTTTCCCAAGAAAACTATCAAGTCTATGGGTTAGATTTGTTAGGATTTGGGGGATCGGACAAGCCTCAATTGGATTATACCGTAGAATTGTGGCGAGATTTAATTAGAGACTTTTGGCAAGCACATATTAATAAACCGACGGTATTTGTGGGTAATTCCATTGGCGGACTATTAACCTTAATGATCTTGGCAAACTATCCTGAAATTAGCAAAGGCGGGGTATTAATTAATTGTGCAGGTGGGTTAAATCACCGTCCTGATGAGTTAAATTTTCCTCTCCGTTTCATTATGGGAACCTTTGCCAAATTAGTGAGTTCTCCTGTAACCGGAAAGTTTATTTTTAATACCATTCGTCAAAAACAACGCATTCGTCGCACTTTATATCAAGTTTACTGCGATCGCAATGCTGTCACCGATGAGTTAGTCGATATTCTCTATCAACCTTCTTGTGATCCTGGGGCCCAAAAAGTCTTTGCTTCCGTATTAACTGCCCCTCCCGGCCCTCATCCTAGGGAATTATTACCCCAAATAGAACAACCTTTATTAGTGTTATGGGGAACTGATGATCCTTGGACACCCATTACCGGGTCAAAAATGTATCAGGAACGAGCAGAAAACGTTCATCATACCGAGTTTTATCCTATTCCAAAGGCGGGCCATTGCCCTCATGATGAAAACCCCCATCAAGTCAACGAATTGATGTTAAATTGGTTAAATCGCCTGTAAGACTAATAGTTAAGATTTCTTAGATCCAGTCTTCATCCTCATCATCCCCAAATACTTCAACATCAGAATTGACCCTTATTTCCGGTTCAGGGGGTGGGGGTGGAATTTCCGGTTCTGGTAATAAGTCAGCAGGAGAACTCCCGTCTACTTCGATTACCACAACTTCCGCAGCAGGTAGCCAAAAAATTTCTCCTTGGCGATCGCATACCGCTACGGTTGCAGGAAGCCAATTTTTTAGTAAACGAGATGACGGTAAAGCTTGATCAGTTCCTAACCCTGTCCCCACCAAGAGATAATGGTGGCCCGTTGTTTGATGTTTAACAATAATTGCCATTTTTGTCTTGAATATATGTCTATTCTCCTCACCCCCTTACACTAAGATTGAACTTGGGCCCCATGACTACGAGGATCACCAGAAGGAGTATTAACAGGGGTATTAAAGTCCGAGGTTTGGCCCGTAGAATAGGCGTAGGGCAAGATTTGATGAGCAATTAAGGCATCTAAATTTGCTTCCATCACCGAGGGAGGTTGTTCCCCAAGGGTTTGAGCGATCGCCTCTCCAGTATCATCAATAAAAACAAAGTGGGGAATACCATCAACCCGATAACGGAGAATTTCCGGCAACCATTTACTATTATCTACATTTAACATCACAAAATTAACTGATTTCTCATATTTTTGTTTTAGTTGGGCTAATTCTGGGGCCATAGCTTGGCAACTGGTACACCAATTGGCATAAAATTCCGTTAAGGTGGGTTTGCCGTTGTTTAAAGCGACTTCTATCGGGGTTGCTGCTTGTGCTTGTGCCTCTAAAGAAACGGAACCTGTTTGGGTTTGAAAGCCAAAAAAGATCGCTATACTAAGGGTAATAGCAGCAAAAGCAATTAAGATATTTCTAACGCGGTTAGCACTAACAAGTTCAGACATAAAAAATATTAAAAAGATGAGAGCTTTTACTAATTTAATATAATTGTTTGTGCTTGTGCCAACTTTGGTTAATTTCCCCAACTTAAAATCATGAAAAAACGAGTAACCCTAACCTTTCCCAAACGAACGGTTCATATGCCCTTAACCTATCGTTTAGCCAAAGAGTTTAACATTGCAGCCAATATTATTCGGGCCCAAGTTGCCCCCAATCAAGTGGGAAAATTAGTCTTAGAATTATTAGGGGATATTGATGCGATTGAGGCCGCCCTAGAATGGATGCGATCGCAAGAAATCGGGGTATCCTTAGCCAGTCGAGAAATTGTCATTGATGAAGATAAATGTGTAGACTGTGGCTTATGTACAGGATTATGTCCGACAGAAGCCCTAGTGCTTGATCCAGAGACATTCAAGTTAGTCTTTAAGCGATCGCGTTGTGTGGTTTGCGAACAATGTATTCCCGCCTGTCCCGTTCAGGCCATTTCTACGAATTTTTGAGATTTGATGCCACAATAATAACTAATTTACAGTGAGGAAAGGACGTGAACCCTAGTCAAAGCGATCGCCTTATCATCAAACATCTCGATAAAATTCTCTTTGGGGTTGCCAGTGCTTACTTAATCTTAGTGCTGGTGTGGTTAGTCAGCCAAGTCTCTAAACCCAAAGAGCAACCCCTCACAAAGCCGCCTCTATCCGCCGAAGATGCCGGATTTATCGCCTATTTACAACAGTCCTTAAAAATGCTTGACCAAACATCAACCCCAAAAACCTTAGTCAAGCCCACAGAGAGCAATCTTTCGACGGTGGCCGTGACCCCCCCTGGAACAACCCCTGAGAAGATCATTGAACGAATTTACGTGCCAATGTATCCCCCAAACTCCACCCCTGGAAACCCTGGAACAGTGACACCTCCGTCTCCCCAAACTCCCATTAAGATCAACAATATACCAGCCCCCCCGCCCCTTCCTCTTCCCTCTGCTGCTGCGCCCCCGACAACGGTTCCGGTATTAGTACCTGGCCAAACTTCCTTATCTGTTCCCCCAGAAATTGCTTCAAACTCCCAACCCGTAACGAATGGGAATCATACCTTAGTCGGTGTTTTAGAGGCTGGGGAACGCTCTTCCGCCTTATTTACCTTTAATGGAATCACCCGACGCTTTGAGATCGGAGAAGCGGTAGGCAATAGTGGCGGGGTTTTGATGGGGATACAAAACCAAAAAGCGGTGATTTATTTCAACGGCAAAACACGATATCTCGAAGTCGGACAAGGGTTATGATATCGACGGAGGCAGAAGGCATTTAATTCGATAAAAAGTCAGCCAAAAAAGGGACAGATTACGGTAAGCTTAACTGAATAGTATTTGCCCTAAAAATAGCTACTCTCAATTACTAATGCTCAATGAATCTTTATTGCCTGTTCCTACTGGCCCATTACAAATTGCGGAAATCCCAAAAACCCTAGAAGGTTTTGATAATAATGTCCTCAAATTTTCTTTAGTGCTTCCGACTTATAATGAGGCGGGTAATATTGCTGATATTGTCAAAATTTTAAGTGAATTACTTGATCGCTCCATTCCAGGGGAGTATGAATTGATCGTTGTGGATGATAATAGCCCCGATCAAACTTGGAAATTAGCCCTAGAATTAATCCCTGATTATCCTCAATTACGAGTCATGCGTCGGGTAGAAGAAAAAGGACTCTCCACTGCGGTAATTCGCGGTTGGCAAGGGGCCAGAGGGGAAGTTTTAGGAGTAATTGATGCAGATTTACAACATCCCCCCGAAGTCTTAGAACAACTGTTACAAGAAATGGGAAAAGGGGCTGATTTAGCCGTAGCAAGTCGTCACGTTGAAGGGGGTGGAGTCAGTGAATGGAGTGTTATCCGCCGTTTCCTCTCCCGTGGGGCGCAAATGTTAGGGTTAATGATTCTTCCTGAAGTCATTGGCCGTTTGTCTGACCCCATGAGTGGTTATTTTATGGTACGTCGTAGCGCGATCGCGGGCAAAACTTTAAGTCCGGTTGGCTATAAAATTCTGATTGAAGTGACAGCAAGGGGTAAAATTCGTTGGTTAGCTGAAGCAGGTTATGTGTTTCGAGAACGTCAGGCAGGGGAAAGTAAAGTCACCTGGAAACAATATATCGAATATCTGCAACATCTTGTCAGGTTACGTTTATCTTTATCCGCCCGTTTTATTCAGTTTTGTTTGGTGGGATTAAGTGGTGTCGTGGTTGACATGGGGTTTCTTTTTCTATTAAGTGATGCCAGTACCCTAGGATTACCCCTAACTCGCAGTAAAATCATTGCTGGAGAATTGGCGATTATTAATAATTTTATTTGGAATGATTTTTGGACATTTAGAGATATTTCTCGTCTTCAACCTGGAAAGCGTCAGCGAGTGAAACGGTTAATTAAGTTTAATATTGTTTGTTTAGCGGGATTGGTTCTGAATGTTTTACTGTTGAATATCTTTTTTAATGTTTTTCAGTTAAATAAATATTTAGCTAATTTCTTAGCGATCGCTTGTGTCACTCTCTGGAATTTCTGGTTTAATTTAAAGTTAAGTTGGCGAGTCACTGAAGTAGATAAATGACAACCTTACAACGCCCTCAAATAAACCCCTTACCTCCGATCACTTGGGAAAAATTACCCGATGATTTTCAGTTACCTGATGAACCTGTGGAAAGTAATCTACAACCCCTTTTAGCATCTGCTTTACGAGAATCCCTAGAATTAGCCGGTTTAATCGTCGAATCGATGTTAATTGCCTCTAATTTTGGCTTATGTGCTACGGTAGGGGATAAAACTATCGTTAAAGCCCCTGATTGGGTTTATGTGCCATCGGTACAGTCTTTACCTGTTGGCGAGATTCGACGTAGTTATACTCCCCATTTAGAAGGTGATATTCCTGCCATTGTCATCGAATTTGTTTCAGAAACAGAAGGGGGTGAATACTCGATTAATCCTCATTATCCCTATGGTAAATGGTATTTCTACGAGAAAATTTTACAAGTGCCTGTTTATGTAATTTTTCATCCCAAAACAGCAGAATTAGATGTTTATCGTTTAGTTTCAGGTAAATATGAACAACAGTTAGCTGATGAAAATAATCGCTATTGGATCGAGGAAATTAACTTATTTTTGGGAATATGGCCGGGGAAAAAAGCAGAAATGACTGTTTCTTGGTTACGGTGGTGGGATCAATCCGGTAATTTATTATTATGGGGAAGTGAATTATTAGCAAGAGAAAGATATAGGGCCGAACAAGCTGAATTAAAACTTGAACAGGAACAAGTTTTACGTCAACAATTAGCACAAAAATTGAGGGAATTGGGAATTGATCCTGAGACTCTATAATGTTTTGAGGAATAGCACAGGTCATTTGTACTAAAGAAGGTCGGCATTGCCCACCCTACCAGGTTAATCGTAATTGCTTAATTGTATGATTTTAGATAACAGTTTAAAGCTCCGTAGAAAACTGTTTAATTCTCTGCCAAACTTTGTCTAAAAGATCGGGAGACATAACATCAAACCATTCAATATTTGGATCAGCACGAAACCAAGTTCGTTGACGTTTTGCAAATTGACGGGTATGTAAAATAATCTCGTCTTTTGCTTCTTCTAAAGATATCTTATTATTTAAGTAATCTCTAATTTCACGATAACCCAAGGTATTTAATAAGGGTAACTCCCATCCGTATTTTTTGATGAGATTTTCAACTTCTTTAACTAATCCTATTTCTATCATTTTTTCAGTTCTTTTTTCAATTCTTGTTTGTAAATTTTCAGGGGAACAATCTAACCCTATTTGCAGAATAGGATAACTCGGAGGGGTTTCTCCTTGTTGTTGAGAAATGGGCATTCCTGTAACATAAAAAACTTCTAAAGCACGCAGGGTTCTAACTTCATCATTAGGATGAATTTTCTGGGTAGAAATTGGATCAATTTTTCTTAAAATTTCATAGCATTGTGATTGTCCTAACCCTTGTAATTGTAATCTTAATTCAGGATGAGGTGACACTCTTGGTATTTTTAATCCCTTAACAATAGACTTAATATATAATCCTGTACCACCAACTAATAGGGGAGTTGAGATTGAATTATTGATTAACAATTGAGCTTTTTCTTGATATTCTGCCAAGGTTAATGTCTCAATTGGGTCACAAATATCAATTAAATAATGGGAGACTAATCTTTGTTCACTTAAGCTAGGTTTTGCCGTTCCAATGTCAAATTCTCGATAAACTTGACGAGAATCTGCACTAATAATTATCGTTTGTAAACCCTGTGCTAATTCTACGGCTAATCCAGATTTACCTGTTGCTGTCGCCCCACAAATAACAATTAAAGATGTCTTCACTTTTCTAGTTGTTGTATGGACTTAACAACAGTTTGAGAAATAAAGGGAATTATGGCCTGATTATTACTATTATGTTTTCCTTCTGTAAACACAACTAAAAGATAGGGTTTTTGCTCAGGTATTTCGATATAAGCAGCATCATGACGGACTTGAGTTGTCCATCCTGCTTTTGACCAAAATTCAGCATCAGAGGGTAAACTTTCACCGATAAAACCTGTGACTTGATCTTCTTCTTCTGGACTAATATCCATTGGGGTAAGACTACGTTTTAATAAAGCCATCATCTCTTGTGATCGCTGGGAAGAAACAGCAATTCCCCCAATAATACTATGTAATAATCTCCCTACTGAATTAGTAGTCAACATATTACGATTTTCCATCATTTCTCCCAAAAATATTCGTTCTCTCCCATAGGGGCCATCACACCAAGTCTTTTGATTCACATTAATATTGTTTAATTCTTCCCAACCTAAACCACTAAAATAACGATTCACAATATTACGTTGATTTTGCCAGGTTTCAAAAGGCCCTTGAGGTAATTCTGGCCCGCTAGTTGTTCCCGTTAAAACATCAACAACTAAACTTGTGGCATCATTACTAGAATCTATAATCATATCCCGAATTCCACGGCTTAATTCTGCCGACTCAGGAATCATTTCTCGTTCTAACCATTCATGAATGGCTACTAAATAAAAGAGTTTAACAATACTTGCGGGATAAATGCGTTCAATTCCCCGATAACTAAACCCTCTAACCGGATATTTCCAAAATTCTTCTGCTGAAATTGCTCCTCCCGTATTGACCATTACCGGAGGATCGTAGACAATCCAAGTTAAGGCTAATTGATCTCTGGCTAATTCGGGAAATTCTGCCCAAGTCGTCTCAAGAATTTGAGTGCCAAGGTGTTGTAAGGTGTCATCTTGATGGAAAAAGGTCATAGTGATCGCTGATTGAGCATTATTGTTAATATATCATTTACTCAGCTTTGACATCCTGCGAACTCCTAACGCCGAACTCAGGTAAGTGATATGATGAATAGTCCGACACTCAGATAGATTAAGCTGACTCACGAAGAATGAATATGGTTGCTGTCCCCCCTTCTCCTGATGACATTCGCAATGCCCTAGAAAGCCCTGTAGACTTTAATTTTCAGTTACCCGATCCTGAAGATGAAGAGATTCAAGAGATAGACTTTCAGCAACAGTTAGATGCAGTGTGGAAAGTTTGCGATCGCTTTGATCTACAAACGGATATCTGGCGCGGTAGAATTTTACGGGCGATCCGCGATCGGGAAAAACAAGGGGGAGACGGGAGAGGGACAGGTTTTCTCAATTGGTTAAAACAGAGAGAAATTACCAAAAGTCAGGCTTATGCTTTGATTCAACTGGCTAATAGTGCCGATACTTTATTAGCAGAAGGACAGTTAGATCCCGATTCTATCAACAATTTTAGTAAACGGGCCTTTGTCGAAACGGCTAAATCTGCCCCAGAGGTGCAAAGATTAGTCAGTGAAGCGGCCCAAAAAGGCGATCGCATTACCCGTAGAGAAGTTAAACAGCTATCGGATGAATGGACGGCTATGAGTTCGGATTTATTGCCCCCAGAAGTCAAGGAAAAGGCATCTGAAGGGACGTTACCCCCCCGTCATCTTGCCCCTTTGGTTAAGGAGATGGAAAAATTACCCGATAGTCATCTCGAAGCGATCCAAAAAGAAATGACGGAAAATCCTGATGTGGATACAGTAAAAATGTTAACCACTGAGGCGAGAAATTTGTCTAAATACCTCGATGCAGCGGCCCAAGTTCAAACCTTGAGAAAAACGCCCTTAGATTTGGAAATGGCTTTAGAAGAGGCCTTAAGATTAGATTGTTTAAATACTGCTGCTGACTTAGTTAAACAAGCAACTCAATTAGAACAAATGGTCGGGAAACTATATACGACTTGGAAACGATTAGGCAGTCTTTCTGATCGCTTATATGTGGATACAGGGGCAAGTAATCCTCATTTACGAATGATGTTAACCTCTTTGGAATCCTTAAGTAGTGAAGTGATTGAAGTTCAACTTGACGAAGCAGGGGAAAAAGTCGTCCGTTTACGAGTGATGACAGAAGGGGATGAATAATGAAGTCAGAAGTCAGAAGTCAGAAGTTTTCTTAATCATCATTTAGGACAAGATAAGACCTTAAATCTAAGGTAAAAAGTTGGGCTGTTTTCCTCGACCAACTGGCAATTAATAAGTTAAATTCCCCGAAACCTGTCATTGCTGTAATGCTTAAAGAGAGTTCAATTTGACTGAGTTTTTGTCCATCTCTATCTAATAATAGTAAGGTTCCTTTGTCATTGGCTAAACCATAACCCCAATCTTGAGCAATAATAAATTTTGGCATAAAGTCTAAAGCAATTCGTGTCACCTTTAAAGGTTTTAATTTGATTAAAATTCCATAATGAGGCTCTATGTCTTCCATACCAAACAATTCATAATGATTGCTAGGATTAGGGGTTAGAGAAGATAATAACAAAGGAAGGGAAAACCCTTTAAGAAAACGACCTCTACGATTAAATAAATACAAAAAAGTCCGCTTATTTCCTTGAGAATTACGAGGAAATAGAGCCAAACCATAACGATGATCTAAAGCAATTAATTGGGAAGGAATTGGGCAAATATTTGGAGCATGAACAATCGATAAATGGGGAAGATTAAAAACTTGAAATTGCCCAGTCATTTTGTGATTATTTTTTGTCGAAATAACTGCTAACCATTTTCCTTGTATATCCAAAGAACTCAAAAATTGAGGAGATTCAAATGGGGGCAAAATTTGAGCAACTAAACTAGAATTTAGAACAGCCTGATTAGGATAACAATATAGAGAATACTGAGCCGTTCCTGTCGTTTTTCTCTTGGTTAAAATAAAACAACCTTGAGGTCTAATTTCAAAAGTTTTAATCGGTTCATTAAAAGATATTTCTTGTTGATGATTGGGAAGTCCTGTTAAACTTGAATCATCATAATTTAAGCAAGTTAACTGCTTATCTATTCCGACATAAATATTGTTATTATTTACCTCTAAGTGAGAGATTTTCTGAGAAAAAGAGACTTGATTGAGTAATTTAATTTCAGGGGTAATCAAAGGAGAGTCAAGGGGTAAAGCTATCAAGCAATAGACAGGAGAAGGACATACTTCAGTTTTTGCTAAAGCCACCTTATCTAACATTTCTTTAGCGGAAGAAAACCGTCTTTGTGGTAACTTTTCTAAGGCTTTGAGTAAAATTGCTTTCAAGGGTTCAGCCACCCGATCTGGCACAAAAATTCTTTGATTAAGATGAGCTAACATTAAATCACTTGGCAGCCCCGAAAATGGTCTTTCTCCTAAAATTAATTCATACAAAATAATGCCAACAGAATACAAATCACATCCATAGGAATATTTACCATAAAAACGCTCAGGAGCCATATAAGCTGGCGAACCAGTATAACCACTTCCTGGGGGAAGATTAAGGCTTTCTTGACTTAATCGGGAAATCCCAAAATCAGTTATTTTTGCTGTCCATCCTTGGGGCGTTAAACTCAGTAAAATATTTTCAGGTTTAATATCACAATGAATAATTTTGTGTTGATGAGCCTGTTCTAATCCTGCTAAGATATCAGTGACTAATTTAAGAGAGGTTTCTAAACTTAATTGATCAGAGGATTCCATTAGATTTCGTAAGGTTCCTCCTTCACAATAATCCATTACTAAATATCGTCCCTTTGCATGATATTCTATGGCCTGGCAAGCAACAATATTGGGATGACGTAAACTGACTAAATAGGCAAATTCTCGCAAAAATCGGTTAGTCGGAAACCCTGGCCCCAGATTTTTCAAGGCAACAAAGTCTCCCCGATGACGACGCAAGGCAAAATAAACCTGACCAAATTGCCCTTGGCCAATTTTTCCTAAAATACGATAATTTGAGCGATAAGGAAAAGTAGGGTTCATATTCAGGTTAGAAATAAGTTAAAATTCTAGGGTGTTACAGATTGTATAAAAAATGGGCTAAGCCAACAGAAAAGACGTAAAATAGGCAAAGAGCGGAAATAGGCATTGATCGAAGTCAGTCTGTTAGTTAAACCCTAGAATTTAATGTTAAGTTATTTTTACCCTAATTCTGAAAACCTTTCTCTAATGACAGATTTTCCCTTAAGATAGGGAACCCTAAAGTGATAGAGAATCTTGATAACATTATGTACAATCAACCAATGCTATCAGAAATTATTTTTCTGATAGGCAATCCCTGCGATCAGCTTAATATTTTGTCTGCGCTGTTAACGGAGTATGGTTATCAAGTCCGTAGCGGAAATTATGAGCAACAAACAATTAATTTACTAGAATCGATTAATCCTGATTTAATTTTACTTCATTACACGCAAAATCCTCATAGTTATTCCCTCTGTAGTGATCTCAAGGCGCAAGCATTAATTAAAGAAATTCCCATTCTCTTTGTGACTGATTCACAAGATAGTTCTTTTGATCCCATTCAAGGGTTTCATGTTGGTGCTTCAGATTATTTGAGTTATCCTTTCCGACGGGAAGAAATTATGACTCGCATTGAGCATCAATTAACGATAGTTCGTCTCCGCAAACAACTTAATGAAAAAAACCATCAATTGCAGCAAGCGATTCAAACTTGTTATCGTTTAAATGATGCCTTAAAACAAGCCAATCATCAGTTAGAAGAGGTTTCCATTGTTGATCGTTTAACCCAATTAGCTAACCGTCGTTATTTTAAAACTTATTTTCTCCAAGAATGGCGACGTTGCACCCGTGAACGCATTCTTTGGGGCGATAGTTCCCAAACCAGTTTATCGTTAATTGTGATTAGAATTGATCGCTTTTCTCCCAATAAACTGAATCTTCAAGAAGAAGCTGATTTACAAAAAGTTGCTCGAATTATTGCAAGTGTTACTAAACGTCCGGCAGATTTAGTTTGTCGTTACAGTAAAATACAGTTAGCTGTTTTATTGCCACAAACCGATGAATATGGAGTATTACAAGTGGCTAAAGAAATTTACAAAGGAATCAAAAAATTCAATGAAAATTTGACATACAAAAGAACCATTAGTTTAGGAGTTGCCACTGAAATTCCTTCTCAAACTATCTCCCCAGATATTTTACTCAAACGGGCTTTTCAAGCCTTACAGCGTGCCGTAGAAAAGGGCGGCGATCGCTTAGTCACAGAACCCTCAGAGGAGATAATTTAAGTCATATTAAACTTTAACGGAGGGATTACTCGGACTCGGTAAATAATTATTCATATCTTCAAATTTTCTTAACTCTACTTGTTCAATGGTTAAAATTTGGGGTTCTTTTTCCATCCATTGATCATTAAATGATAAAAGAATTGACTCTAAAGAATCTCGCTCTAATTCTGTAGGAATTTCATCAAAATAACCTAATGTAATATGAGCGGTAAAATGATATTGCTGTTCAATTCCCAAGGCGATTAAATCTTCATTTTGATAAATGGCCCGTCTTAGTTCAAAAACCTTGCTGTAGGATAATTCATCGCAAGGTACTAGCCCGATAACTAATGCCCTAGGAAATACTAATAATCCTAAAATTTGCCATTGACTTTTTCTAGTATCTTGACTAAACTTTTGATAATTATTAAAGCTTTCAGTAATTCTTTGTTGAATTTTATCATCAAATTCCCCATCTGTTTGAACGGCTAATCGATAACTATCATCCCAGATTAAATCAGCGACAGTGAGATGAAAACTTTCTGGGGGAACAGGAATCAGAATTTTTGGCTCAATTCTAGCTAATAATTGCTGTTGTACCAAGGTTAATTGGTGATAAAATTCTTCGTTGATGGAATCATCTTGATAGGGAGGAGTTAAGATAGTATAGCCAGGGAAAGCAATGGGTTGTCCCTCTTGAAATTTTGGGGATTTTTGGATATTCTTTAGTTGGGTTTGGTAGGTCGCGGGTAAAGTGAGGGAGGCTACCCGATTTACATAAATTTGATAGGTTTCGTCCAAGCTAATTTCCTCTAATCATGTAACGACTCTCATCTTCTTATTTTCTCTGATTTTGTCGCACTTTTTTATAAAGATTTATTGATAATACAAAAAAGGAAAGATGGGGATTTATTTATTTTGGGGTGAAGATGATTTTGCGATCGCCCAAGCCGTCAAAAAACTACAAGATCGGGTTCTCGATCCCAGTTGGATTCAATTTAATTATCATACAATTCCTGGAGATCAACCCCAAGCAACCGTTGACGCATTAAATCAAGCCATGACCCCTGTCTTTGGTCTGGGAGGGCGACTGGTTTGGGTGGTAGAATCTACCCTCTGTCAACAGTGTCCTGAAGATATCCTAGCGCAACTACAGCGAATTTTACCAGCCCTTCCTGAAACTGCTCATTTGTTATTTACTTCCAGCAAAAAACCGGATCGACGGCTTAAATCAAGCAAATTATTGGAAAAATATGCTGAAATTAAAGAATATTCGCCGATTTCTCCTTGGAAAACTGAAGAATTAGTGAATCAAGTCAAACAAGTGGCCCAAGAAATTGGGGTCAAGTTAACTCCAAGGGCCATAGAATTAGTCGCTGAGTCAGTGGGCAATAATAGCCGACAATTATGGAATGACTTAGAAAAATTACGCCTTTATGCAGAGCAGCAAAAGAATCCATTAGATCTTGATATTATTGGACTTTTAGTTAATAGCAATACTCAGAATAGTTTACAGTTGGCCCAATCAATTCGTAATGGGAATCAAGCCTTAGCATTACAACTTATTGCTGAGTTAATTTCTCGCAATGAACCAGCCTTAAGAATTGTAGCCACTTTGGTGGGACAATTTCGGGCTTGGGCGATTATTAAATTACAAATTGAAGCCGGAGAAAAGGATAATAAAGTGATTGCTAGTGCGGCAGATATTTCTAATCCTAATCGCCTCTATTTTTTACGTCAAGAATTACAGAATTTATCCGGGAAACAACTATTAGCAACCCTGCCAATTCTACTAGAATTAGAAAGTAGTTTAAAACGGGGAGGTGAAGCGGTGGCTACTTTACAAACCAAAGCCATTGAACTTTGTCAACTGTTTCGTTAAGATTTTATCTGCTGACTCATGATGGTTTCTAATTCTTGAATTAAACTATCTAAATCCTGCTTTTTTTCATCAAAACATTGGGGAGGTGTCGGTTCAGATCTATAATGAATTAACTTAATTTGTCCTTGACTCATGGCAAGAATTGCGACTTCTTCTTGAGGATTATAGCCATCTAAAATTCCTAATATTTCTTGAATTTTTCGATCAACTTTTCGGTTCAATTCTTCAATCGCTGGTCGTGAACAACGAACAAAATGAGGTTGGGGTTGTAAATCAATACCTAGGGCATCTCGACTGTCTCCCCATTCTGCTAAAAGTCCCCAGGACAAGGCCGCTAAGCTGCCTGAATTTTCTTGAACAAAGCGATCTAATTGATATCGCCATTGATTTGTTAAATCATCCGGTGGAGAATCGCCAAATTGAATCATTGTTTGCCTCAAACTAAATCGATTTGCCTTTAAAAGTATAAACAACCAAAACCTGCCACATCCCGTTTAAGAGGTGGCAGAGGGTTAAATCATGGGTAAATTCTAATCTGCTCGAATCAACATAATGCTATTTTAGCCTATTTGATTCTTCAGACAATAAGTTAGATTTCTTCAACTTCTAATTTAGCTGCGGCGATGGCATCAAAGGCGAAGGCGAAAACAATCGGCATTGGACTCTTGAAAAAATAAGTAAACCCAACTGATACCACTGAGAGGGCAACAGCCCACAACAACCAGGCTCTCTCTTCTTCACAAAACCCTTTTGTGGCTTTAATTAGGCGCAACACCTCTGCGGGAATGGGTTCAGGCATTACAGCACCAGGGGGAAAAGCCCAATAATTGTTATAGGGTTCTCTGACTAAATCTGTCCATCCATTGTCTTCACACCATTCTTGAATCCAGTCATCGCAGAAATGTTTCATAGTCGGTTCGATAATCTAATCGTTGTTAGTTTTCGTAAAAAGTAAGTCTAAATTCCATCATCCTGAACCCCATGTTAGCAAAATTACTTTGTGTTTATGCAGTAAGTTAATGAATCTTAATTAATGAAATCTTAGGCATATATACTTAACAGTTTGGTTTCGGTACAAATTGCGGTTAATTTTTGATCCCAAGAGTCAACAGGAAGTTGAGAAAGTAAAGCAAATTCAAAGATAATTCCCATCGTCGGAATACTGTGCCATTGGGGGGAACTTAAGAGACGATCATAGAAACCCCCACCATAGCCTAATCTATAACCTTGATAATCACAGGCAACTGCTGGAATCAGGATTAAATCAACCTCAGCAGCCGTTAAAATTGGCGCAGTGGGAGCAGGTTCTAAGATGCCATATTTTCCAGTAATTAGAGGGTCTTGAGGAGTCCAAGAATGCCAAACCAAATGATTATCAAGACAACGAGAAAAGCCCCAATGATGATTAGAATTAAATAGGGGGGTTATGTCGGGTTCACGGTGAATAGGAAAGTAAGCCAGAATGGTTTTTCCTTGTTGAAATAAGAGGGATGATTGCAGGGTTTGACAGAGGCGATCACTAGTTTCTTTCCAGACAGATTCTGATAAATTTTTGCGCTGTTCGATGATCTTTTTTCTTAGTCGTTTTTTGCTAGTCTTTGAGTTCATTAGTATAACCATTATAAAAATCGACTTAAATCAAACTCTTGATCTGAGGAATTTTGAGGAAATCTTTCTAGATTTAAAAGCAATAAAATATGGTCTGAATAGTCAACAACTCCCTTTAATTCTTGTTGTAACAGTTCCAAGCCACCATTAGCATATTCTTCAAAAATTTGTACCCTTTCATTTTCCGCGTCTGTCTCGTAAACTGAGAGAATTTTTGGATCATTGGTTTCGGCGATCGCTAACAGTTTTATCACCGCATCATAGCCTCTAGAAACAAAGATTTCTAAACTAATGGGGGCCGGTTCTTTTGAAATAACATGAAGGGGAACCCGTCCCTGAGATTTTGCCCCTAGAGTAGCGGCAAAAACTATCACATCAGCGTAAGTTTGGAAAGGGCCACCCCCGCCATTAAAATCCACTAAAGATTGCACTAAGTCTGCTTTATCTTTACCAATTCTAACCCGATTGACTGCCATGTGTTTTCTTGCTCAGAATAAATTGAATTAAGTTATTTTCGACCAGATATTTACGACCTTCTTTCGTCAGACAGTTAATGATATCTAATAATCCTTTATCTTGAAGACTATCTAAATAATAATCTAACTCAATTTCTGATTGTAGATTGGCATAAATCTTTTCAGGAATTAGGGGGGGTTTAACTTGAATAAAAGCGGATTTTCGCTCGTCATATAAGCGACCCTGGAATTGAGAAACTATGGTTAATAAAATCTGAATTTCTTTTCGATTTAACTTAAAAGAATTGAAACTATCTGCTTGGGAATTTTGATTGTTTAGCGTGCTGGGAAGAAACCCTAACTGACTGATAATCTGTTGTATATTATAACAAGCATAATCAAGCACCCTTAATAAATTATCCTCTTGACTGTTAGGCTCATAGGTAATCGATCTTACATCTAAAAAATCCGTCGGTAAACTAAACTTTTTTACTTTTTTAGGCAAGATGATAAAACAGCGTTGATTGCCCAACCTTCCGAGAAATAAGCCTAATTTAAACATCACCTGATCCCGAACCAATTGATAGTCTTTCTCCTCAAGAAGAGCAATATCATGGAATGAAAAAATAAAGATAGCAAAGTCAAACTGCTCTAATGTCACCATTAAATCCTCTAAGGTATGACTTGATAACTCAAAAAGTCCTTGAGTCCAAATCGTTGACTTTACCCGATGTTCTAAATTCTTTTGAACGGCTTCGGCCACTGCCAAACTTTCAATCGATGAACTAATAAAAACCCTCGGTTTCATAACTCAACTGCACTTCAACTTAATGAAAACTAACGGGATACAATGGCTCAAACAAAGAATAAATCCTCCGATCATTTTCGGCTCTGTTAACTTTTCTCTGGTCTATTGGCCTCGACTTATGACCCATTTGGTGGCTAAATAGAGCAAGAGGCCCAATAATATATTAAGCTTGTATGCTAATTAGGAATCAGTCACTTTGATCAATCGGTACTGATTAACCGACTTAATTCTGGTGTACTGACTATAATTATAAGGCAAGCCGAACCCAGTAATCCCCAAGTCAATCTTAGATTGCCTAGAGGCTTATTCTGGGGGGATGCTTATCAGACAGGGGTTGTATCTTTCACTCTGATGGTTTTTTGGAAACGATTGTTTAATAATCCTGACCTATCGACGACTGACCAAACTTCCGAGTTCGATCATGAACTGGTAGAAGTTAAAGGCCAAAGTGCGGGCCAATCTCGCATTTTTTTTAGTAGAGAACGAGAAATTGATCTCTATGAGTTAGAAGAACTTTGTGATGCAGTTGGCTGGGCCCGTCGCCCCCTACGCAAAGTTAAACGTGCGCTCACCTACAGTTTTATGGTGGTTTCCGCCTGGGAAGTCAAGGGAAAACAACGACGCTTGATTGGGTTTGCCCGTGCTACCTCAGATCATGCGTTTAATGCGACAATCTGGGATGTTGTCATTCATCCCAAGTTTCAGAGTAAAGGACTGGGAAAGGCGATGATGAAGTATATGATTCATCAACTCAGAGGGGAAGATATTAGCAATATCACCCTATTTGCTGATCCCCATGTAATTGACTTTTATCGTCGTTTAGGGTTTGTGCTTGATCCTGAAGGCATTAAGGGAATGTTTTGGTATCCTGATTAATGACCCTCTGTGAATATTGAAAATTTGGGTTATAATGGATTGGCACGTTACGGGATGTAGCGCAGCTTGGTAGCGCGCCTGCTTTGGGAGCAGGATGTCGCAGGTTCAAATCCTGTCATCCCGATCAACTGATAGTGGAATTATTAGCTGATTTTTACAGTTTCTCCTAATCGAGCAGACTGTAACGCTGCCTCAGCAACTTTTAAGGCATAAAGACTTGATTCTGGTTGAAGATAAAGGGGTTTACCCTCAAATAAATGGTCTAAAACTAGGGTTGTATCTTTAGCAAATAATCCCCGACGACTCTCTAATTCAATGGGTTTTGTGCCAGATTTTGTAATTAATTTGCCTTCCATTCCACTGAAGATTATTTTACCTTGATCTCCGTATAATTCCCAGCTACGATCGCTTTCAACAAAAGTTTCTCCTTTGCCATAAATAATATCAGCAATTAACCCATTTTTAAACTGCAATTGAGCCTTACATAAAAAGGCTTTATAATACTCTGATTTTTCGGCTTCCCAATAGCGATCATGACAATTAATTGTGTTAACTTTTCCAAATAAATCGGTAAAGCGATGAATTCTCGGCAGGGCAGCTTTGAAGGGAAAACCAAACATTTGATGATGATAAGTCCAATAATGGGGAGCGGGATGTTTGGAATCAATCGTGGTATAACGACCCAAAAATACTGTTCCTAATTCGGGTAAATGTTGACGAATGGCTTGGTGCATTCCCCCTAAAATTTCGATATGCTCAATATGTAATAAATTCCCATTTTCTTGGGCTAAAGTTAATAATTCCGACGCTTCAGTAAAATCTAATGACAAAGGATATTCAATAATGATATGTTTGCCAGCTTTTAAAGCAGCTTTAGCGATTTTTCCATGATCTCGATTAATGGTACAAATAACCACTAAATCGATATTTTTATCCGTGACTAATTCTTCCCAAGTCTCACAAGCAGAAACACTATATAATTGACAAAAATTGCTTAATTTTTCAGGGGTATGACCTGTCACTAAACATAATTGCGATCGCTCATCTTGTAAAAAGGTTTCTGCCCGTCTTTGAGCAGCATATCCGGTTCCGACGATACCAACTTTAAGGGGAGATGACTGAGAAATTTGAGGAGTTAGAGACATCTTACGTCATGAATGCAGGGACTATTGAGCATCTTATCCTATCCCTCTCTAAGTACAAATCATCAATCATAGGTATAAAGATAACTAATACTGATAGATGAAGCCATCAGGGGCAAAATCATTAAATCTTGAAGTTGCTTAAAAGACTATCTATCATAGGTTAGACTCAATAAACCCTCACAAAATTAGAGAATCCTTAATTGTTCATCAAACATAAGAAAAACTTATTTTAAGTTTATTTAAGAATCTCATTACTAATCCCTTCTTTACATAGGCTCTTTTTCTCGTAGTATCAGAGATGAGACTTACCGATGAAGTTAATTTGCTTATTTAGCTTCAGCGTAAGAGGAAATGACTGTTTCATCTAAGAAGAGGACACAAATTCATGGCAACCTATAAAGTTACTTTAATCAACGAGACAGAAGGAATCAACAGCACCATTGAAGTACCCGATGACGAGTACATTCTAGATGTAGCTGAGGAGCAAGGTTTAGATTTACCCTACTCTTGTCGCGCTGGTGCTTGTTCTACTTGTGCTGGTAAACTGGTTTCCGGTACAGCACCCGATCAATCTGATCAATCTTTCTTAGATGACGATCAAATGGAAGCTGGATTTATTTTAACTTGTGTTGCTCGTCCTGCTGGAGACTGCACCATTATGACTCACCAAGAAGAAGAGCTTTACTAATTTCAGCCATCCTAATTAAACGGCTGAAATTTTCAGGGAATTAATGCAGGGGCGTTGTTTAGGAGTCCCTGCTTTACTATTTTTATTGTAATTTATCTCCAGGTTTGATGTGAGTCAGGGCAATATTTTGTAATATTTGATAGTTTAACTTACCTTGTTGGTTTCTCGGTAATTTTTCTAGTTTAATCCAATATTTAGGTTGTTTAAAGTAACTTAATTGGTTACGGATAGCTGTTTGAATATCTTGTACATTGAGAGAATTGGTGTGAGCAACATAAACAGCAGTAACAGCTTCTCCCCATTGAGGATGAGGAATTCCAATCACACTGACATCTTTAACTAATCCTGTCTCTAGGATAGCATTTTCAACTTCTTTTGGAAAGACATTTTCTCCCCCTGTAATAATTTTTTGACTGTTTCTTCCCATAATATATAAATAATGCTCGTGATCATAATAACCTAAATCATCTGTCACGAATATTGATGATTTTTTTAAGTTAGGATAATAACCTAAAAACAAAGATTTTGCTTGAACATTAATAACTTTTGTTGGTTCATTTATATAAATTTTTGCATGGGGTAATATTTGTCCAGTGCTTTGATTTCCTTGTAAAAAATCCTGGGGTTTTAGGGTGACAATTTGTGATGCTGTTTCTGTCATTCCATAGGTAGGAGACAAGTTAAGTTGATAGTTTCTAGCTGTTTCTAATAAGGAATTCCAAGGGGGTGCGCCTCCCAGTAAAATAGTTTTAAAGTTTGTTAACCAATGGGAATCAATTTCTAGTAATCTTTGTAATTGTGTGGGGACTAAAGAAATAAAATAATCCCGGACATCTCTTGATGGTTTAAGTCCTTTCTTTAGGTCTGAGTAAGCATAAATAATGATCTTACCTTGGGTTAAAAAAGAGCGCATAAACTGCATTAAACCACTAACATGATATAAGGGAAGTACACAAAAAGAGTTGATTTGATTAACTTTAAAAAATTGAGTAAATCCTTGAACTGAAGCTGATAAAGTTTCCCAAGTATGAATCGCAAACTTAATATTTCCTGAGCTTCCTCCGGTGGGAATCATAATTAAAGCTGTCTCAGGTAATAAACAATTTTGTTGATTATTATCAAGATTAAATTGGGGAGGATTATCAAGACCTAAGATTAAGTTTGGTTGAGTTAAATTTAAAACTCGTTTCCATTCTTTTTCTGTCCACTGATAATTACCTAAAAATAGATGACATTGAGTAATCATAGCAGCTAAAAAAGCTGATAAAAAATGGTCAGGTTTGGGATGAGCCAAGATAATTTTAGGGTACAGAATACTAGATTTTATCTCGATAAAATTATTGATGTAAAATTGAGTTAATTGATAAAAATAATGGCTATTATATCCGAGCATCCATGATTCATTTAAACGAGTTTCTAGACGTTTTAAGATTTCTGACACAAGTTTTTAATCCTTCCCCAATTTTGCATTTAAAGGTTTTATATCCTTGTTGATAACCAATTTTTAGGCTAGATAAGGCTTCTTGACCTGTTGATAGTAAATAACTAAAGTTTAATGGTTTTTCATTTATTTCAAGCTTAGGATTAAACTCAATTAATTCTTGTCTGTGTTTAGTTATACAATTGCGATAGAAAATAACTATGGAGGTGTAGCGGTGGCCATCTTTCTTGAATCTCAGGAAATAAGCTTCTGCTGCAATGTCTAATGACTAAGATTTACTTTGCTACCAATCGTAACTTAATAGCCTCAGAAGACCTATCAGGTGGTTTTGACTTTGGGAGTAACTTTAGTAGTAATGGACTCAATAACTTGCGCTTTGGACAAGCGGAGGTTACAGGTGAGAATTTTTCTGAATATCAAATTCAAGTTGCGCCAGAAGATTTGTTTGCTGACCCCCCTGCGTTGGGTAGTCAGGCTATTTTTCGGCAAGTTAGCCAAGAGATGAGAGAGAATGCAGAAGATACGATTATCTTTATTCATGGCTTTAATGTCAGCTTTCGGCAAGCCTTAACCTCTGCGGCTCAACTTCATCAAATCTTGACCACTAATGATCCAGGAGATCCCAACCCTCCCCTCAAACTGAATGTTTGTTTATTTTCTTGGCCGTCAGACGGTAACTTAATTTTCACTGATCCGAGATCACCTAACGTTATAGCCTATCAAAATGATCGTCTCGATGCCAAGGCATCTGGTGCCGCTTTTGCTCGTGGTTTTCTGAAAGTTGCTAACTTCATCAACCATCGTGAGGTACGGTGTCAACAAAAACTCCATCTCATTGCTCATAGCATGGGCAATTATGTGTTGCGCCACGCTTTACAAGAATTGAAAACACAACTTAACAATCGACTCCTGAGACTATTTGAGCAAATTCTCATGATGGCTGCTGATGAGGACGATGATGCCTTTGATTTTGACTACAAGTTGTTGTCTTTACCAAAGATTACTAGCCGTACCAGTGTTTATTTTAACCGAGGAGATTTAGCGTTGTGGGCAAGCGACAATCTAAAAGGTAATCCTACCCGTCTTGGAACAGATGGCCCACTTCAGCCCCATAACCTTCCTCGTAATGTCTATCCCGTCGATTGTACTAGCGTTATCTCACGTTTTGCTGATGCGTCAGAACATGGCTATTATTTGAATGTACCCCGTGTCGTGACAGATATGCGCTTCGTGTTACGAAATCTGAGTCCTGATGAAATTCCAGGACGAACCTATATCTCTGCAACTAACCGTTACCGACTGCTAGAAGAGGTGAATTTTTAATTCATAATTGATGTTAATTCCCTAACCCCAAGTTTATCAATTGATAATTAATTGAATCTATAATTTTTAACTAATGACTGATAACTGATAACTGAAAAAACTGATAACTAATTTAAGAGTCAAACCAACTAATATCAAGGTAATTAATTTTAGCATAGGGTTCAAGAGCCGTTAAAATTCGATTACCATAACTACGATAATTAACCCGATTATCTAATAAAGCGACAATTCCTTGAGACTCTCTGAGAGGCATTACGGCTCGTTGTAGTTCCTGTAAAGCTGTGGGTAAAAGATAGAGACGAAACCAATCTTTATGACGTTTTTTATAATTAGAAACCAGAGCAGAGACTAAAGGATTTTCTAAAGATGGAATCGGTAAAGTCGCAATAATTAATAATTGAGGCACTGGCAATATTGCCTGATTCTCATGCCAAAATTTCCAACCAGTTACCAAAATACCATTAGCATCAAGTCCAGTGTTTTCCACCTGTACTCGTGAGCCAAATTCAGCCGCTAATTTTGTAGCAACTTGTGCTTTTGATGGTACATCATCCACAATAATAATAATTGACTTTGAACGTTGATGACAGAGCATAACAAGATGGTTTACTTCCTCAATTAAAACCCCTTGAAATTCTGGGGTATTTGGCATCGGTAAGCGGTCACGAATATATAACTTAATCAGTTCATTTTGTCGGTGAAGGGCAAACTTTAAACAAAGAATATCATCCGTTAAGCCAATGGTATCACGATAAATCGGAGCCGCTTTATCACTATCCAAAAATCCCCCCATCAAAACCACAGGAGAACTTTGCCAAATAGGCCCTAAAATAGAAGCCACTTCCAAGGGACTGACATGAAGGGAAAAAGTTTGATTTTTACGATCAATAGAAGCCCATAAAAGTTGATTTTCTCCAGTAATTTGCTCTCCAAACTTACGCAACCAATCTTCAGGTATTACTTCACAAAGATGGTTTAAACTAACCTTTTCTTCAACTTCAAGTAAACAATATTCATAGGGACTAAGAGGATGACTTAAAATTGACCTTTGCAGATAGAGACGAACCTCTTGAATGAGATTACCATAAGCCGGATAATTGATTTGTAATTGTTGCCAATCATCAGGAAAAATGGTTAAAGTTAAAACGTCTCTTGTCCATTCCTCTAAATAGTCAGCTTGATCAATTAAAGTGGGAATATTCAGAGGAAAAAGCCCTTTATTCTCCAGGCGATCGCGTAACCAAACTTGAGGCGACACCATTAATAATCCCGTAAAATTATCAAAACAGACCTCATTGATATCTGTCTCTGTCAAAATAACTTTATGGGTGTTTAACCATTGCTGAAGATGGGGAATTTCTTGTTGTTTTAAACGGTGTTGAAGCGTTAAGGGAGCCACCAATAAAATCGGGCGATCGCTGAGTAAACAAGGCATTAAATAACTTAATCCATAACGATCAAAAGTGCTTCCCGTTTGAATGATAGCAGAACGATCAAGACGTAACGCGCGAGACACCAAACGGGCCATCGTTAAATGATGATCCCACAAAGGTTGTCCCTGTTGTCGTAAAAAGTCTCGCAGTGAACTATGAACTTCCGCTTCAAGTATTGTCATAAAGGATGATCTCTAACCTAGAAAAGTGATGGCCCCCGCAGAGAAAAGTCTCCTTTCCGTTGATTTCCTGTTCCCTCAAACCAGAAAATGATAAATTGAGGATCATGTAAATTTAATTTAAGGATAACAAACAAGCATGGCTGAAATTCAATTTTCTCGTGGTGTGTCAGAACCTATCGTTCCTGAAGTCCGTTTAACTCGCGCCAAAAGTGGTAATAGTGGAACCGCAACCTTTCGCTTTGAGTCCCCCAATATTCTCAATTCAGAAAGTACCGATGAAATTACCGGAATGTATTTAGTAGACGAAGAAGGGGAAATTGTCACCCGCGAAGTTAAGGGAAAATTCATTAATGGAAAACCCACTTCTGTAGAAGCTATTTTAATTATGAACTCTTCAGAGGAATGGGAACGTTTTATGCGGTTTATGGAACGTTATGCAAAAGAAAATGACCTCGGATTTTCTCAAGCTTAATCTCTCATGGGATATTGGGGAAAGTGTTCCCTAGGGGCGAACAGCCGTTCGCCCCGAAAACCACCCCTTTAACCCCCAAAATTATGTCAACCCCCCATCCTGATCAAGAAACGATTATCATCCGTTGTGGCATCATTACCGTTAGTGATACTCGTACCCCTGAAAGCGATCGCAGTGGCCAACTAATTCAACAACGTCTAACTTCTGCTGGCCATCAAATTACTCACTATTGTCTTCTTAAAGATGAACCTGAAGTCATTAAAGCCCAAATTAAGCAATTAACCGAAACCTCTAAGGTAGATGTCATAATTATCAATGGGGGGACGGGAATTGCCCCTAGAGACACAACTTATGATGCTTTAGCCGGGTTATTAGAGAAGACTTTGCCAGGGTTTGGGGAATTATTTCGTTATTTAAGTTATCAAGAAATTGGATCACGGGCCATGGCCTCACGGGCGATCGCAGGTGTTTATCAACAGACCATGATTTTTTCTCTGCCTGGGTCTTCTAATGCCGTAAAATTGGCTTTAGATCAGCTAATTTTACCAGAATTAATTCATCTTACCCAACAGTTACAAGGGAGTTAGAAAGGGAGACGAGGGACTTTATCCATAAACCCTCGAATATCTTGATATATTTCGGCCAAGCGATCGCCATCGACATGAATTTCTGAGGTAGGATAATTCTCAAAAATTTCAATGACGCGAATATTTTTATCTGATAAAGCAGAGGTGACTAATGCACCTCTTAATGATTCCCTACTGGCGCGTTTTGAGGGGGTTTGAATCACTTCTCCCACAGGATCTAGCATTAAATTTCCAGCAAAACTATTTAAAAATTTTGATAAAAAAACCGGATCAACATCTACATTATTATTTAACAAACGACGTAAGTCTTCTGGTTGTTTATTAGCTAATTTTAGATAGGATTTTAGAGAACTTGAGGTTTCTCCTTTATTCGCTAAGGTGCTTAATTCAGAAACTGATACAGACTCTCGGAGGATACTATATTTTAAGACCACTTTTTCCGCAGCTTGGGCCGGAATTATGGCAGACAATACCCCTAACATGGTAGCAACTAAGCTTAACCCAATTTGAGCAGACTTAAAAAGGGTTTGATTGTGTCTCATCGTAATTAACTATACCTCTAGGCTTTCTTTCTATTCTAGGTTAACGAAAATTAATGCACCTGAGTTTAGGGACACTAATAATAGTTGTCATAGATTTAATCTAGGGGTCAAAGAATTAATTTCTTTTATAATGAAAGTAAGACCCATAATGAGGACGGCATCCTATGACTCTTCAGCCTGAAATTATGAAATCCGTTGAAACCTTGGGCTACCGTGTCACCGTTGGAGATGTGGCAGCACAAGCGGGGCTTAATGTTAATTTAGCACAACAGGGATTATTAGCTTTAGCTTCTGATGCTGCTGGCCATTTACAAGTCGCAGAGTCGGGAGAAATAGTTTATCTTTTCCCTCAAGATTTTCGGACAATTCTTCGTAATAAATACTGGAAACTACGTCTTAAAGAAACTTGGGACAAAATTTGGAAAGTTTTATTTTATTTAATTCGGATTTCTTTTGGTGTTATTTTAATTGCTTCGATTATTTTAATGATGATTGCTATTGCTGTTATTATTATTGGTATTAGTTCCAGCAAAGAAGGAAATGATCGAGATTCTAGCAGTAGTCGTGGCGGTGGAGGGTTATTTTTCTTTCCTAATTTCTCAAATTTATTTTTAATTTTTTATCCTGATTATCGTTACCAACGTTACGGTTATTCATCAAATTCAAGCTCTCAAACTTCTAAGCCTTCAAGTGATCTCAACTTTTTAGAAGCTATTTTTTCCTTTTTATTTGGAGATGGCGATCCTAATTATAATTTAGAAGAGCGTCGCTGGCAAGCTATTGGCACAGTTATTCGTAATAATAAGGGTTCGATAGTTGCTGAACAAGTTGCCCCCTATCTCGATAATATTAATCAATCTAATCAAGAAACAGAAGATTATATCTTACCTGTTTTAACCCGTTTTAATGGCACACCAGAAGTCTCACCAGAAGGAGAAATTATTTACTATTTTCCTGAATTACAAGTCACAGTTCAAGAACAAACTCAAAAATCTTTAGCGAGTTATTTACGGGAGAGATTATATCGATTTAGTGAAGCAAGCAGTGGTCAAATCATGCTTGGTATTGGCTTAGGCGCACTGAATTTTATTTTAGCTTTAGTGTTAGGATCATTTCTCAAAACTCCTGATTTAGTGGCTCAATTTGGTGGTTTTATTCTATTTATTAATTCTATTTATTGGCTACTATTGGGTTATGCGATCGCCTTTTTAGGAGTGCCGTTAATTCGTTATTTTTGGGTACAACAAAAAAATAGTAAAATAGAAGAACGAAATAGTCAACGACAAGCCAGAAATAAAATATTAGAAGAAAAGGACAAAAACCTAAAACAAAAATTAGCTTATGCGCGTCAATTTGCCACTCAAAAACTGATTACAAAATCTGACATTACTTACACCACAGAAAAAGATATCATCGAACAAGAAATAGAACAATCTGATAGAATTGATCAAGAATGGCAAAGACGGTTAGAGTCTGATGAGTTAAATTAATATTAAGTCTTTGATCCCCCCTAACCCCCCTTTTTTAAGGGAGGGATTGTATTTTCTTAATAAACATTTTCTGATACTATGTAAATTAAAGTCTCCCTTCGGATGCTAAATTTAACCCGTGTAGACGGGTTTTGTTTATCTAGCTAAACCCTTAAGGGTTTTAATCTCTCATTTCTCCTTAAACACAATTTTTTCAATGATCAATGACATAAATTCTCAGATTACTAAGCAATTATCACTTTTTCCTAATTACCCTCAAAAACAACTAATTAAACCGTCTCCTGTGCTAAAATGGGCAGGAGGCAAGACGCAATTATTGTCAGAAATTCAACAGAGATATCCAACACAACTTAGACAGGGAAAAATCACGACTTATTTAGAACCATTTTTCGGGGGTGGGGCAGTATTTTTTGATGTTTATTCTCAGTTTCACCTCAAAAAAGCTTATTTATTTGATAAAAATCCAGAATTAATTATTCTTTATAAAGTGATTCAAAATCATGTTGATGATTTAATTAATCAATTATCAATTTTAGAAAAAGCTTATCTTAGTTTAACCCCTGAAAAAAGAAGCGATTTTTATTATCAAACAAGAAAGATTTACAATACATTTGATAAAAATATTGATGGGAATAATTATACAAAAGATTGGGTAGAAAGGGCAGCTTATACCATTTTTCTTAATAAAACCTGTTTTAATGGATTATATCGCGTCAATAGCAAGGGTAATTTTAATGTTCCAATTGGTCGTCATAAAAATCCTAGAATACTCCATGAAACTAACTTAAAAGCTGTTAATAAAGCTTTTAAAATTGCTGAAATTCAACACAAAAACTTTGCTGAAGTTCTGAACTATGTTGATGAATCTACCTTTATTTATTATGATCCTCCCTATCGTCCTATTAGTCAAACGGCGAGTTTTAATGCTTATAGTTCTTTAGATTTTAATGATGATGAACAACGACGCTTAAAGGATATATTTATAATCGCTTCAAAGCAAGGGGCCTTACAAATGCTGAGTAATTCTGATCCAACAAATTATGTTGATGATCCGTTTTTTGATGAATTATATAAAGGGTTTAATATTACTCGTATTGATGCGACAAGAATGATTAATTCTAAAGGGAATAGTCGGGGTAAAATTAGAGAAATTCTGATTATAAATTACTAAAAAATAATGAAATATAGTGCTATTTTCTCTAAACTTAAGCAGAAGAATATAGTGATATCATTATACAATGGCAAGAAGCATTAATCATAGATTAATACAATAGACTTGTGTAGAGGCAATTCATGAATTGCCCCCACAGGGAACTATCTTACACTTCCGAAGTTTTTGTTACTTCTGCGAGTTTTTTCCGATCTAATTTGAAGACCAAAACCGCTAACGGTGGCAAACATAAATCCAAGGAATAAGGTAGATTATGGAATGACCATTCATCCGTCCATTTACCCCCTAAATTACCCATATTACTACCGCCATATTGTTTAGCATCACTATTAAACAATTCGGTGTAATATCCCGCTTCAGGAACCCCAATACGGTAATGACTATGGGGTTGAGGGGTAAAATTACAGACCACAATCAAAAAGTCTTCAGGATCTTTACTCCGACGGATAAAAGATACCACACTATGACGATTATCATTACAATCGATCCAGCTAAACCCTTCCTGTTCAAAATCGCGGTTATATAAAGCAGCTTCCTGTTTATAAAGAGCATTAACATCAACAAAAAACTGTTTTAATTGCTGATGGGGTTCATACTGTAATAAATGCCATTCTAAATCACCCCAAACATTCCATTCACTCCACTGGCCAAACTCCATACTCATAAACATGGTTTTTTTGCCAGGATGAGTAAACATATAGGTGAATAAACTGCGGACATTGGCGTACTTTTGCCATTCATCCCCTGGCATTTTGCCAATAATATTACTCTTTCCATGAACCACCTCATCATGGGATAGAGCTAACATAAAATTCTCGTTGTAGTTATACCACATACTGAAAGTTACGTTATTTTGATGGTATTGACGGAACCAAGGGTCCATACTGAAATAATCGAGGATATCGTGCATCCATCCCATATTCCATTTCAGATTAAAGCCTAACCCTCCTGTATAGGTAGGCCAAGAAACCATCGGCCAGTCTGTGGACTCTTCAGCGATAGATAGAACCCCTGGAAAATAGCTAAAGAGGACACTATTAACCTGACGCAAGAAATCAGCAGCTTCGAGGTTTTCCCGTCCCCCGTATTGGTTAGCGACCCATTCCCCCTCTTTACGGCAATAATCTAAGTAGATCATTGACGCGACAGCATCAACCCGAATTCCATCAATGTGATATTTATCAAACCAAAACAACACATTCGCCACTAAGAAATTACGGACTTCATTGCGACCATAATTAAATACAAGTGTTCCCCATTCCTTATGTTCTCCCTGACGGGGGTCAGCGTGTTCGTAGAGGTGAGTGCCATCAAAAAAGGCCAACCCATGACCATCTTTAGGGAAGTGACCAGGAACCCAGTCCACAATCACCCCGATACCGTTTTCATGGCATTTATCCACAAAATACATAAAATCTTCAGGACGGCCATAACGGGATGTAGGGGCATAATATCCCGTGACTTGATATCCCCAAGACCCATCAAAAGGATGTTCAGCGATGGGTAATAATTCAATATGGGTGTACCCCAATTCTTTGACGTAGGCAATTAACTTATCCGCTAATTCATAGTAACTAAGGAAACGGGCCCCCGTATTCCATTCCGACACTTGAACGGGGTCACATTCCCCATTAAGTAAGGGGGTTTTTTCCGATGAGGAAGCGTGTAACCATGATCCGATATGAACTTCATAAACAGAAATCGGTTGAGCGAGGGGATCAGCATTCCGTCGCTTTTCCATCCATTCCCCATCATTCCATTGATAACTGTCTAGATCAGCCACGATGGAGGCCGTTTTGGGGCGAACTTCTTGATAAAATCCATAGGGGTCAGATTTTTCGTAAATATGACCTTCCCAGTTTTTCACTTCATATTTATAGGCAGTTCCTGGGCCGAGTTCAGGAATAAACAGTTCCCAAAGGATATTACTAAGCTTCCGCATTTGGTGTTCTCGGCCATCCCATTGATTAAAATCTCCAATAATGGAGACATTCCGCGCATTGGGGGCCCACAGCGCAAAATAAACCCCTTTTACCCCTTCTACTTCTGCCAGATGGGCCCCTAATTTTTCATAAATGCGGTGGTGGTTGCCTTCAGAAAATAAGTGTACGTCAAAGTCAGTAACATAGGGAGAGCGAAAAGCGTAGGGATCATAAATAACTTTTTCTTGTTCCCCTTCTTTAACCCGTAACTGATAATTATTAAGTTCTGGGGTTTCAATAATACATTCAAAAAAGTTGGGATGATGAACCGACTCCATAGAATATTCTTGGCGTTCCGTGGGACATAATACCCAGGCCGCTTGTGCTTTGGGTAAATAGGCACGGACAACCCATTGGGTGGGTTTGCCATTTTCTTCCAAGGGATGACAACCTAAAATTTCAAAGGGGTCATGATGTAGGTTGTAAACAATCTGATTAACTTGATCGGGGGATATAGTGGTGGTCATTCGGCTAGCAATCTCAACAAACTGAAGAAGGAGGAAGGCTTGTATCTGCCCTAGTGCATCTTACCAAAGAAATGAATTTAAAGCCTCGCTATTGGGTCGGCGACTCAAGGTAGTTAGATCAAAAAATAAATGATAATATGGGAGATTGCAGCATTTATTCAATAACTTCTATGAGTTTGACAGCTACCCAAAAACAAACCCTCATGAGTGAATATCAAGTTCATGAGACAGATACTGGATCTCCTGACTTGCAGGTGGCCCTATTAACAGAACGGATTACACAATTGACCGGTCATTTGAAACAAAATCCCAAAGATCATGCCTCCCGTCGTGGACTTTTGAAAATGATTGGCCGTCGGAGACGGTTGTTGGCTTACATTAGTAGCAAAGATGTAGAGCGTTATCAGAACTTAATTAAACGTCTGGGTATCCGTCGTTAGTTCAAAACCACCAGGGGCAAGTATTCGGCCCCAGAATTACTGCCGATGGGCGCAAAACCTGCGCCCCCTATGATTTCTGACCCTATTGAAAACTTATGCCTTCTAACTCCTCACCCGACTCCTTACCCTTTGAACGCCGTCAAAAAAATAAAAAAAAGCCTAAGACTCCGAAAGTAACACCAACTCAAACCTTTTCCACCCCAAAAAAAGCCAATGATCCCTCCAAAAATGCCAGTCTCCGTGCTATTCCCGATAATGTTAGTCAGCGCATGATCAGACGCATGGCTATCTTTTCAGGAATTCCCACTGGGTTAGGAATGTCCTCGTTTTTCATTTTTTATTGGATTGTTAGCCATAAATTGCTAGAAATTCCCACTGTGGCCGTCGGTGCTGTCAGTTTAGGACTGTTTGGCCTAGGAGTGTTAGGCTTAAGTTATGGTATCTTCTCCGCTTCATGGGATGAAAATCATGTCGGCGGTTGGTGGGGATGGCAAGAATTTACCGCCAACTTAGGACGAACCCTTGAAGCTTGGCGCAATGCCAGACAAGAAACCAAAAAAAATTAGCCTGTTTTCGCGGTTGTGTCCTGAGAGTAGGGTAAAAAAACTTATGAGGACATAACAAGACCATCACCCAATCACTGACAGCAGAGGAAGCAAACTCATGATCGTTGTAATGAAAGTTGGTTCACCCACGGATGAAATTGAGCGCATTAATCAAGAATTTGAAAATTGGGGCTTAACTCCCGAAAAAATTGTCGGGAAACATAAAGTGGTCATCGGGTTAGTGGGAGAAACTGCTTCTCTAGATCCCCTACAAATTCAAGAAATTAGTCCTTGGATAGAAAATGTTTTACGGGTAGAAAAACCCTTTAAACGGGCAAGTTTAGAGTTCCGTCATGGGGAATATAGCGAAGTCATGGTCAGTACCCCCAATGGCCCCGTCCCCATTGGTAAAAATCATCCTATTGCAGTGGTCGCTGGCCCCTGTTCCGTGGAAAATGAAGCGATGATCGTTGAAACCGCAAAACGGGTTAAAGCAGCCGGGGCGCATTTTTTACGGGGTGGAGCCTATAAACCCCGGACTTCTCCTTACGCTTTTCAGGGCCATGGAGAAAGTGCCTTAGAATTATTGGCAGCAGCGAGAGAAGCGAGTGGCCTGGGCATTATTACTGAAGTCATGGATACCGCCGATTTAGATAAAATTGGAGAAGTGGCCGATGTGATCCAAGTAGGGGCTAGAAATATGCAAAATTTCGCTCTCCTCAAAAAAGTCGGGGCCCAAGATAAACCTGTCTTGCTGAAACGGGGAATGTCCGCCACCATCGATGAATGGTTAATGGCCGCCGAATATGTTTTGGCGGCAGGGAATCCTAATATAATTCTTTGTGAACGGGGAATTCGGACTTTTGATGGTAAATATACCCGTAATACCTTAGATTTATCTGTTTTGCCCGTTCTACGGCTCTTAACTCATTTACCGATCATGATTGATCCCAGTCATGGCACCGGAAAATCTGATTATGTGCCTTCCATGGCCACCGCAGCGATCGCCGCAGGAACCGATTCTTTAATGATTGAAGTTCATCCCAACCCGGCTAAAGCTTTATCCGATGGCCCTCAGTCCTTAACCCCCGATAAATTTGATCGTCTGATGCAAGAATTATCTATCATGGGGAAAACCGTCAACCGTTGGCCTCAATCAGCCGTAGCCTTAGCTTAAAGGTAACTGTTGACAGGGATAGGTTCGGGTGGGAAGAGAGGGAAAACCATAAACTTCCTTCCCCCCATACCCCCTACACACCCCACACACCCCACACACCCCACACTCCGCATCTCATAGAGTTTTTGGACTTAACCGAGCAGTATTGACCCTCTCCTTCCCATTTTCCCTATAATTTGAAAATTATCTATGATTTGGCCCTTTAAACCCAGAACCAGCAAACAGATCGCGCGGATTGAAATTACTGGTGCGATCGCTTCAGAAACTCGCAAAAGTGTGCTGAAAGCCCTAGAAACGGTGAAAGAGAAGAAATTTCCCGCCCTGTTATTACGCATTGACTCTCCTGGAGGAACAGTAGGGGACTCTCAAGAAATTTATGAAGCCCTGAAAAGACTGGGAGATAAGGTAAAAATTGTCGCTAGTTTTGGCAATATTTCCGCTTCTGGTGGGGTTTATATTGGCATGGGGGCCCAATATATTATGGCCAACCCTGGCACGATTACTGGCAGTATTGGGGTTATTTTACGGGGGAATAATTTAGAACGGCTTTTAGATAAAATTGGGGTATCGTTTCAAGTGGTTAAGTCAGGCCCCTATAAAGATATTCTCTCCTTTGATCGAGAATTAACCCCCGAAGAACATCAGATTCTTCAAGAAATGATTGATACCAGTTATGATCAATTTGTGACGACGGTGGCCCAAGGCCGTAATTTAGCTGTTGAAAAGGTGAAAAGTTTTGCCGATGGACGCATTTTTACCGGACAACAAGCTTTAGAATTAGGGGTAGTTGATCGTCTAGGAACGGAAGAAGATGCCCGTCGTTGGGCCGCTGAGTTAGCAGGACTTAATCCCGACAAAGCCCTATGTTACACCATTGAAGAACCGAAATCTTTATTAAATCGGGTTTTATCTCGTAATCAAAGTCAATCAAAGATTGGGACGGCGATCAATTGGCTAGAATTTGAATTAACCACCAATGGACAACCTTTATGGTTATATCGTCCATGATTTTTGTGTGAGGTGGAAACACACCAAAAAAGGGGTCTGAGGATGAGAGAATGGGAGTGATATAGCAGAAGTTAGAAGTCATAAGTCAGAAGTTAGAAGTAAAACCCTTTGTTTACTGAGGTTTGAAACAAAACGTCTGTCAAACACCTAGACGGCGACTGCTATAAAATCAACACCTTAATTGTCGGAGGATTATGACTGTGGAGTGGAAAGTGCGAGGTATTCGAGGGGCAACCACAGTATCAGAAAATACCAAAGAGGCGATCACAGAATCTGTCACTGAATTGCTAAATGCGATCGAAACCCGCAACCAACTGAACCTTGAAGATATTGTTAGTGTCACCTTTACCGCAACACCGGATCTTAATGCCATTTTTCCAGCAGCGATCGCTCGTCAACGTCCTCAATGGGAAGATGTCCCCCTTTTGGATGTGCAACAAATGCAGGTTGAGGGCAGCTTAAAACGCTGTATAAGGGTACTGATTCATGTTAACACCCCAAAACCTCAAAAAGAGATCTATCATCCTTATTTGCGCGATGCTTGTAATCTTCGCCCGGATTGGAGTTTAACTCATACCAGTTCATCTCGGTCATCACATCGATAATTAGTTAAATAAACTACTTTAGTGAAAATGAAGATTCATTTATAATAATAAAATACCTTCAGGCAGATCCTGTCAGAAGCAAGGCTAGTGGAGAATTTGCGGTGGCTGTTCATCTTGACACCTATGACCCCGAAACATTTTATGATGAATTGTACGAAGCACCAGGACGACCGAGATCCCATGCTGCCTCGTTAATTCAATGGATGCAGCAATTATCCTTAGAACAACTGCAACAACATCTAGATACAGCACAACTCGCATTGTTTAATTTAGGGGTTACATTTCGCGTTTACAATGATGATCAAGGGGTGGAAAGAATCTTTCCTTTTGATATTATTCCCCGTATTATTGATGGCAATGAATGGCAAAAATTAGAAAAAGGTCTTAAGCAAAGAATTTACGCTTTAAACCTATTCTTAGGGGATATTTATGATCAACAAAAAATCATTAAAGATGGCAAAATTCCCCGCGAAATTATAGAATCAGCCCAAGGATTTCTCCGTCCTTGTGTTAACTTAACCCCACCATCGGGCATTTGGTGTCATATTACAGGCACAGATTTAGTCCGTCATAATGATGGTCAATGGTATGTTTTAGAAGATAATTTGCGAGTTCCTTCTGGGGTTTCCTATGTATTAGAAAACCGTCGGGTCATGAAAAGCACTTTTCCCCAAATTTTCCAAACCATGGCCGTTAAACCTGTGGATGACTATGCAAGTCATCTATTAGAAACTTTACTGAATTTAGCCAGTCCTCAAATTCCTGATCCTACGGTTGTCGTATTAACACCGGGAATTTATAATTCTGCCTATTTTGAACACTCATTTTTAGCCCAACAAATGGGGGTAGAATTAGTAGAAGGACGAGACTTAGTTGTGGTTGATGGTTATTTGCAAATGAAGACCACAAAAGGACTACAACGGGTTGATGTGGTTTATCGTCGTGTGGATGATGAATTTATTGATCCTTTAGAGTTTCGCGCTGACTCTTTTTTAGGGGTTCGGGGGTTAATGGAGGTTTATCGTCAGGGTAGGGTTGCTTTAGCGAATGCACCAGGTACAGGGGTTGCTGATGATAAGGTGGTTTATGCCTATGTACCAGAAATGATTCGCTACTATTTAGGAGAAGAGCCGATTTTATCAAATGTTCCTACCCATTTATGTTGGCAAGAAAGCGATCGCAATTATGTCTTAGAAAACTTAGATAAATTAGTGGTCAAAGCGGCCAATGAAGCGGGTGGTTATGGAATGTTGGTAGGGGTCAATTCTACCCAAGAACAACGGGAAGAATTTGCTCAAAAAATCATAGCTAATCCTCGTAATTATATCGCTCAACCCACCTTAAGTTTATCCCGTGTCCCAACTTTTATTGAGGGACAAATTGAAGGACGACACGTTGATTTACGTCCCTATATTTTACATCGCGGGGATGAAGTTTATGTTCATCCAGGGGGACTAACGAGAGTAGCTTTAACGAAAGGATCTTTAGTGGTTAATTCTTCTCAAGGAGGAGGAAGTAAAGATACTTGGGTTTTAAACAGTTAAAGTAGGGGCGAATGGCCGTTCGCCCTGAGATCAATTATCAATTTATTATTCAGAATTCCCATGTTAAGTCGTGTTGCAGATTCAATTTATTGGCTAAATCGCTACATTGAACGAGCAGATAATGTGGCTCGTTTTGTAGATGTTAACCTCAATTTGATGCTAGATTTGCCCCCAGGTGTAACCCAACAATGGCAACCATTAGTATTCACAACAGGAGATCTAAAACTATTTTCTGAAAAGTACGGTAAAGCCACCGCAGAAAATGTTATTCATTTCCTTACTTTTGATCAAGACTATTCTAATTCTATCCTATCTTGTTTACAAATGGCGCGAGAAAATGCCCGTTCTGTACGGGAAATTATTTCCTCAGAAATGTGGGAAGAAGTGAATCGTTTTTATCGTCTGATTATCGAGGCAACAAAACATCATCCTCAATCTGCTCTCCCCAATTTCTTCACCCAAGTAAAACTTTCTAGCCATCGTTTTGCAGGGGTAATGGATGCTACCATGACCCATAATGAGGCATGGCACTTTGGACACATGGGAAGACTTCAAGAAAGGGCTGATAAAACGGCTCGAATTCTTGATGTAAAATACTTCTATTTATTGCCTTCTGCGGAATGGGTAGGAACTCCCTTAGATCAAATTCAATGGATCGCTCTTTTAAAGTCTGCTAGTGCTTATGAAATGTATCGAAAACGTCAAAGACGTATTTTGCCAAATAATGTGGCAGAATTTTTGATTTTAAACCGAGAGTTTCCCCGATCTATCTATTTTTGTTTGCGTCAAGTACAGCAGTCTCTTCATCAAATCACAGGAACGCCATTAGGAATTTGGAGTAATTCTGCCGAACGCTCCTTAGGCCGTTTGTGTTCTGAATTAGCTTATACTGTGATTGATGATATCATAGAAATTGGATTACATGAATTTTTAGATCGGATTCAAAACCGTGTTAATACTATCGGTGAAAAAATGGGGGAAACCTTCTTTGTGACTGATCTTCCTCAACAAGTATCTATTCAAAAGTGAGTATTAATTTAGGTGCGTTATTCTATTCATCATCAAACTATTTATACCTATAATCAGCCGGTATTTCTTAACCCCCATAGTCTGAGAATGCGGCCTCGTTCTGATGGTTGGCAAAATCTATTAAACTTTTCATTATCAATTACTCCAATTCCCAAAGAAACTGCTGAAATTGTTGATTTAAACGGCAATAATTTGATTCAATTATGGTTTACTTATCCTACAGAAATATTAACTATTAATATCAGATCTGAGGTAGAAACTTATACTAATAATCCCTTTAGTTATTTATTAGAATCTTGGGCTGTAAATTTACCGATTGATTATCCAATTTCTTTATTTAATCAATTGCAACCTTATCTTGATTTTTACAATAAAATTCCTGATCCTGTCATTGTTCAATTAGCCCAAGAAATTCTACATAAAGTCCAAGGCAATACCTTAAATTTTTTGTCAACTTTAAATCAAAAAATTCATGAAAACTGTCACTATGTAATTAGAGAAACTGGGGAACCTTGGCAACCTGGAATTACTTGGAAAAACCAACAAGGATCTTGTCGAGATACTGCCTTATTATTTATGGAAGCCTGTCGCGTGGTAGGGTTAGGAGCAAGATTTGTCAGTGGCTATCAAGAAGGCGATCGCCATCAAGAACAAAGAGATTTACACGCTTGGGTAGAAGTCTATTTGCCAGGAGGGGGTTGGCGCGGTTATGACCCCACTCATGGCTTAGCTGTAGCCAATGGATATATTGCCTTAGCCGCTAGTCCCGTCCCCCAAGGGGCCGCCCCCGTAACCGGAGAAATTACCCCCGTTAGACCCATTGTAGAGACAAATCAGCCCCCAGAATCAGCGATCGCCGTTCATCTTTGTATCGAACATCATAATTAATCCTAACCCTAGTCTCCCATGATTTCTAATTTTCCTCAATTATCTTCTCTTAATTTATCCCAAATTCGCCTAGAAATTTGCAATCTTCAGGGGCAATTCGTGCAATGGCGACGGCACTTACATCAACGGCCAGAATTGGGTTTTCAAGAAGAAATCACAGCCGCTTTTATTGCTCAAAAATTAGAAGCAATGGGCATTCCCCATCAAACAGGCATTGCCAAAACGGGAATTATTGCCATTATTAAAAGCCCTCATCCTGGCCCAGTTTTAGCCCTTCGTGCTGATATGGATGCCTTACCAATCCATGAAGAAAATGAAGTGTCTTATCGTTCCCAACATCAAGGAATGATGCACGCTTGTGGTCATGATGGACATATTACTATTGCCCTAGGAACTGCCTATTATTTATGGCAACATCGTCAAGATTTTCAAGGCACAGTAAAAATCATTTTTCAACCGGCTGAAGAAAGTCCAGGGGGTGCTAAACCCATGATCGAAGAAGGGGCGTTAAAAAATCCTGATGTTGATGGAATTATTGGACTACATTTATGGAATAATTTGCCTTTAGGAACCATTGGAGTCCGCAGTGGCCCTTTAATGGCGGCCGTTGAATGTTTTCGCCTCAATCTCTTTGGAAAAGGCGGCCATGGGGCAATGCCTCACCAAACAGTTGATTCTGTAGTGGTTAGCGCACAAATTGTTAATGCTTTGCAGTCTATTGTTTCTCGTAATGTGAACCCGATTGATTCTGCGGTGGTAACAGTGGGGGAACTTCATGCGGGAACGGCCTTAAATGTGATTGCTGATACAGCCAGAATGAGTGGAACGGTGCGTTATTTTAATCCTGAATTTGAGGGGTATTTTGGCCAGAGAATTAAGGAAATTGTTGCCGGAATTTGTCAAGGTTATGGAGCTAATTATGAACTCGATTATTGGTGTTTATATCCCCCAGTGATCAATGATGAAAAAATGGCAGAGTTGGTGCGTTCCGTGGCCTTAGAAGTGGTAGAAACCCCCGCAGGAATTGCCCCGACTTGTCAGACAATGGGAGGGGAAGATATGTCCTTCTTTTTACAAGAAGTCCCAGGATGTTACTTCTTTTTAGGGTCAGCTAATCATGAGAAAGGGTTAGCTTATCCCCATCATCATCCCCGTTTTGATTTTGATGAGACAGTGTTATCTTTGGGGGTTGAAATGTTTGTGCGTTGTGTGGAAAGATTTTGCTGTGGTTAAAATGCTCGCAGGCTGAAGCCTGGAGTTATACCAAATCCCGTTATCAAAATAGATTAACGTAGAGACGTTGCCTGCAACGTTTCTACTGGGTTTTGTTGGTTTTAATAACTCTACTTTCTAAAGCGGATTTGGTATTATAGGAACGAAGCCTGCGTAGGCAGGCTCAAATATTAATAATTCCTTGGATGGCCCGCGCAGGCGGGCATAGCCCAACCCAAAGCGGGTTAAGGCGTTTTAGAGCATGAAATCGCCCTGGGTTAATGGCTATCGTAAATAATATTTAAAGTTTCTTCTAGAAAACCTTGACGACAGGCATACCTTTGAATTTTTCCACTGGAGGTTTTGGGAATTGTGCCAACCCTTAATAAAAGAACACGATTAACTTGTAACCCATGATGTTTAGCAATTGCTTGTTTAATACTCCTGACAATTGTCTCGAAAACGGGAGGTTCTGAGAGTTCAGCCTCAAACCCTGGATCAACTGACTCTTGAGCGCAGCGATCGCTTGACATCCGTTTTTCTTGTTCAGGGGAAACAGCAGAAGATTGTTGACGACGATTATGATAGCGGCGTTCAACCTCAGCCACAATGATTAACTGTTCTTTACCATTGACTTCAGTGGTAAAGGCTGCGCTGCGATGACTGATTATTCCCAGATGACTTTCTTCGGCTGTTAATTCAAGATCTTGGGGATAGTGGTTACGTCCCCGAATAATGAGGACATCTTTGAGTCTTCCCGTGACAAATAACTCGCCGTCATCTGAGATAAAGCCTAAATCTCCTGTTCTCAAAAAGGGACTGGCCTGAGTATCTGAGAGATAAGTGTTAAACGTTTCTTGAGTCTTTTGGGGTTGTTGCCAATAACCTTGAGCCACACTCTCTCCTGATACCCAAATTTCTCCTACCTGATTCTTGTCACATTCAGTTAAAGTATTAGGGTCAACAATTTTCACGATTTGTCCTAAGCATTCTCGACCACAACCCACTAGGGTTCTTGTTTTGCCTTGTTCAGCAGGAGCATCAATCACCCGATTTTCTTCTAAAGCTTTTTCATCAACGGTTTTGAAGACAGGGAGTTGAGATTTGATGCCACCAGTAACAAATAAAGTAGACTCAGCCATACCATAGCAGGGATAGAAAGCCTCTTTACGGAAACCAGAGGCGGCAAACTTCTGGGCAAAGGCTTCTAAGGTTTCAGCCCGAATGGGTTCAGCCCCCGTAAACGCCACTTCCCAACTGCTTAAATCTAGGGTTGCCAGTTGTTCAGGAGTGACTTTCTGAACACATAAATCATAGGCAAAGTTGGGGCCACCGCTAGTGGTAGCACCATATTGGGAAATCGCTTGTAACCAACGATAAGGCTTTTGGAGAAAGTCCACAGGAGACATTAACACACAAGGAAAACCGACATATAAAGGCTGTAAGATGTTGCCGATGAGTCCCATGTCATGAAAGAGAGGTAGCCACCCGACACCGCAACTAGAGGAAGTATGGCCAAATCCTTGTTCAATAATTTGTAGATTATGAAGAAGATTTCCATGACTGACCATTACCCCTTTGGGACTTCCGGTTGAACCGGATGTATATTGCAAGAAAGCTAGGGAATTACGGGTTATTTCGGGAGGATACCAGGCTTCTGCCAGTTTTTCTTCGTAATTATCCGTAGTAAACCAGGTTAGTGCGGCTAAGTCTGGTGTGTTAACAAAATGTTTTTCGACGTTTTCTAAGATATCGTGGGTTGTTAATGCGAGTGTTGCCTCAGCATTTGCCACAATTGATTGGAGTCGTGATAAGTTTTGGTTACGTTTGGGAGGATAAAGCGGAACCGGAATAACACCAGCATACAAACAGCCAAAAAATGCGGAAATAAACTCAATTCCTGGTGAATATAACAGTAAAGCCCTTTCTCCGGCAACTCCTAAAGATTGCATTTTTGCAGCAATATTTCTAGCTTGTAAATCTAAGTCTTGATAAGTTAAGTTGACTAATTCTGTTTCTCCATTTTGTAAAAATGTATAAGCTTTTTGTGTCGATTGATTGATTGCTCTCCATCTCAGAAGGTCTAACAGATTTGATGGAGACTCAATATTATTGTGTGGAGAAAAAAGATTAGTAAGGTAATTAACTCTCTTAAATGTAGAAACCATAATCGTAGAATAATCAATTTCTTCTTTATCCAAATTTAACCTCTTTACAGACTTTTTTAGATCCGAAATATTGCGTAACTATAAAAAATGATAATAGGTATTATCAGGTAAAGATCATGAGATACATATTAGTAAATATAGATGTTCTCTGTGATTTTCGCAATATTTAGTCATTTTTACCCTCACGAGTTTTTTACTTTTTCCATCCATCATCAGACTCAACCCTGTTGAACCCTAATTCTGATGTGAGACGTGAAAAATCATGTATCAACTGCAACAACCCCCCTTATTAACATTAACCCCTAGAGAAAGTTTAGTCAGTCTTCTTAAAAAAAGAGCCAGATATCAACCATTGCAAACTGCTTACACCTTTTTAGAGCGGGGTGAAGCAGAAGAATTTTCCTTAACTTATGAAGAATTAGATAGAAAATCTAGAGAGCTTGGAGCTATTCTCTACGAGCTTGGACTGCAAGGAGAACGAGCTTTACTGATGTATTCTCCTGGATTAGATTTTATTGTGGCATTTTTTGCCTGTTTATATGCCGGGGTGGTTGCGGTTCCCGTTTATCCACCTAGACGCAATCAATCCCTTGACAGATTACAAGCCATTATTGCTGATTGTCAAGCCAAAGAAGTATTAACTACCAGTGTGATCAAGAGTAACTTAGAAGAAAGCTTAGAACAATATCCAGAATTATCGGATTTAAAGTGGTTAACGACAGATAATCTTCCCAAACCCTTTAATCAGGATTGGAAATTACCTGAAATTCGTCAAAAAGATCTTGCTTTCCTACAATATACATCGGGTTCAACCGGAAACCCTAAAGGCGTGATGGTCAGTCATGGAAATCTTCTTCATAATCTACAAATTATTGAACAAGGATTTGGCCATACTTCCTCTAGTTGCGGTGTCGGGTGGCTACCTCTCTTTCATGACATGGGACTCATCGGCAACATCTTACAGCCTTTATATGTGGGTTTTCCTTGTGTGTTAATGTCCCCCGTAGACTTCCTACAAAAGCCCTATCGTTGGTTAAAAGCGATTTCTGATTATCGTGCTACCACTAGCGGTGGCCCTAACTTTGCTTATGATTTGTGTGTTCAGAAAGTGACCCGCGAACAAATGGAAACCTTAGATTTAAGTAGTTGGGAAGTGGCTTTTACGGGGGCTGAACCCATTCGGGCTGAAACCTTGGAAGCCTTTGCTGATAAGTTTGGACCCTGTGGTTTCCGTAAAGAGGCTTTTTATCCCTGCTATGGAATGGCTGAGGCGACTTTATTGATTACAGGTGGCAAGAAATCTCAAGCCCCCAGACTCAAAACTGTAGACGAGAAAGCCCTAGAAGAAAATCAGGTGATTGAAGTTTCTGCACAACAACCAAATAGTCGAAAATTGGTTAGTTGTGGGCGAGAATGGTTAGGACAAAAAGTGAAAATTGTTGACCCTAATACTTTAATTGAATGTGACAAGAATCAGGTAGGAGAGATTTGGGTATCAGGGAAGAGTGTAGCCCAAGGTTATTGGCAACAACCCCAAAAGACTCAAGAAACATTTGATGCTTATTTAGCAGATACTCAAGCAGGGCCGTTTTTACGCACAGGAGATTTAGGGTTTCTGGCAGAAAATGGGGAGTTATTTGTCACAGGAAGACTCAAAGATGTCCTCATTATTAGGGGCCGTAATCATTATCCTCAAGATATTGAATTAACAGTTGAACAAAGTCATCCAGCATTAAGAGCGAGTTGCGGTGCTGCTTTTGTTGTGGGAACGGTTGGAAACGAACGACTCGTCATTGCCCAAGAAGTCGAGCGAACCTATTTACGCAAGATAGATATTGATGAAGTCGAGAGATGTATTCGCCAAGCAGTTGCCAAACATCATGGGTTACAGGTTCATGAAATTGTGTTATTGAGAACAGCAACCATTCCCAAGACTTCTAGCGGCAAAATTCAACGTTATCGCTGTAAAGAGCAATTTTTAAACAATATGGTTGAATGTGTACAATCTGTTAATTTAGCAAGCATGAATCTGGACAAAATTGCCTAAAATTCTTATCTCATTAAAAGTATTGACTCATAAGAAGATCCAAAAATGTTAGGATTTCTAATAGAGCTATGATGAAACCTCAAAAAGTTACTTTTTTCAAAAGTTGGGTTTTTTCTAGCTAAATACTTTAGAAAGTTAGAATTTATGAGCCAAAATACCTCAGAAAAACACCCTGGCTACACTGACATTGAAAATTGGCTAGTTTCTTATTTATCTCAACTCCTAGAAATTGAGCCAAACAAGATCGATACTCAGGCATCATTTAATGAATATGGGCTAGATTCTTCAGCGGCCATTGTGTTAACAGGAGATCTTCAAGAATGGTTAGGACAAAATCTCGATCCCACTCTCTTATTTGATTATCCAACGATTGAGGCTTTGGCAAACCATATTGTTACAATGATAGAATGACTAATTATCATCTTATCAATTAGGAGAGTCTTGATGACTACTGAAGTAATCCCTAAAGAACTTTACGTTCAAAATTATCCTCTCTGGTTGTCGAAAACTTCGGAATCGCTCCGTTCTGGGAATTTTTCAGCCCTAGATATAAAACACTTGATTGAGGAATTAGAAGAAATGGGTGGGTCCCGCAAAGACGCATTGGAAAACAATTTGATTGTTGTCCTAGCCCACCTGATTAAATGGAAATACCAACCCGATTATCGTTGTGGAAGTTGGAGAGGGAGCATCAAGGAGCATCGCCGACGTATCAATAAAGCATTAGGGAAGCATCCAGGACTCAAGCCTTATTTTAGAGAAATCTTTTTAGATTGTTACTTTCCCGCGAAGGAGTGGGCTGCCGAAGAAACCGGATTATCCCTAACAAGTTTTCCTGAAAGCTGTCCCTTTACTCCAGAAGAAACCCTAAATCCCGATTATTTGCCTGAGTAAACTACCCCAACTAATTGTAAAGATTAAGTAAAGTGACAAGTGTTATTGATCAGTAAATCTGGGGAATACTCAAAATATAGCGTTTGGAGAACAAGGTAATTTTGGAACCTATCGCCATCATCGGTCTAAGTTGTCGTTTTCCCTCTGCCAATGATCCCCAACATTATTGGCAACTATTGCGTAATGGCATTGATGCAATTACGGAAGTACCTCCAGATCGTTGGGATATAGAATCATTGTATGAGGAAACTCCTGCGACCCCAGGCAAGATGAATACAAAGTGGGGTGGTTTTTTAAAGGAAATAGATGCTTTTGATGCAGAATTCTTTCGGATTTCTCCTCGTGAAGCTGAATATATTGATCCTCAACAAAGACTATTGTTAGAAGTGGCTTGGGAAGCTCTAGAAAACGGGGGTTTAATCCCAAAGGAGCTTGCTGAAAGTCAAACAGGGGTTTTTGTCGGTATTAGTAATAATGATTATGGTAGAGCATCCCTACAAGATATCTCTAAAATAAGTGCTTATAGTGGAACCGGAAACGCATTGTGCATTACAGCCAATCGTTTATCCTACCTGTTAAATTTAAAGGGGCCTAGTTTAGCCATAGATACTGCTTGTTCCTCATCCCTCGTAGCAGTTCACTATGCTTGTCAAAGTCTACGGCTTCAGGAATCAGATTTATGTTTAGCGGGGGGCGTTAACCTAATTTTGTCCCCAGAAGGCACAATTATCTTTTCTCAAGCTCGCATGATGGCATCCGATGGCCATTGTAAAACCTTTGATGCCAGAGCAGATGGCTATGTTCGCGGCGAAGGATGTGGCATCGTTGTTCTAAAAAGGCTTTCAGACGCGCTACGGGGTGAAAATAAGATTTATGCTGTGATTAAAGGCTCGGCAGTTAATCAAGATGGCTTAACGAATGGTTTAACAGCACCTAATGGCCCATCTCAACAGGCAGTCATTCGTCAAGCTTTGAAAAATGCGGGGGTTAAGGCGAATCAAATCAGCTATATTGAAGCTCATGGGACAGGAACCCCTCTGGGTGATCCCCAAGAATTTAACTCCTTGAAAAAGGTTTTGATGGAAAATCGTCAACCGGATCAACCCTGTTGGATTGGATCTGTTAAAACCAATATTGGCCATTTAGAATCAGCGGCCGGTATTGCAGGTTTAATCAAAGTCGTTTTGTCCCTGCAACACCAAGAAATTCCCCAGCATCTCAATCTTCAACAACTTAATCCCTATATTTCAGTCGAAGGAACGCCTCTAAGAATTCCTCTCCAGTGTGAACCTTGGGAAACACCCTCAGAAAAACGCCTCGCGGGAATTAGTGCTTTTGGGTTTGGGGGAACCAATTGTCATCTGATTGTTGAAGAAGCCCCTCAGACATCAGAAACCCTTGACGCTCAATCATCATCCCAAGAACGTCCTTACCATCTGTTAACCCTCTCAGCCAAAACTGAACCAGCTTTATTAGAGATGGCGAATCGTTATCAAACATTTTTGGCATCCCATCCTGATATTTCTGTGGCCGATATTTATTTTAGTGCGAATACAGGGCGATCGCAGTTTGAACATCGATTAGCCATTGTCACCGACACTTCAGAAGACTTACAGCGAGAATTAGCCGCCTTTGCACATCAAGAAGAAAGCAATGGAATCTCAGGGATAGTAACGTCTCGGAAAGCTCAGAAAATTGCCTTTTTGTTTACTGGCCAAGGATCACAATATGAGGATATGGGGCGACAGTTGTATGAAACTCAGCCCAGGTTTCGAGAAATTTTAGATCGCTGTGACCAAATTTTGCGTCCCTACTTAGATAAACCCCTACTAGAGATTCTTTACCCTAGGGAGGGGCAATCATCTCCCATTCATGAAACGGCCTACACACAACCCGCCCTCTTTGCCCTCGAATATGCTTTAGCTCAATTATGGCAATCTTGGGGCATTAAACCTGATGTGGTTATGGGTCATAGTGTGGGAGAATACGTCGCCGCTTGTGTTGCTGGTTTGTTTAGTCTGGAAGATGGACTGAAACTGATTGCCCAGAGGGGACGCTTAATGCAAGCATTACCTCAAGATGGGTCTATGATGGCTGTTCTCGCTGATGAAACCAAGGTTAAAGCTGTCTTGCAACCCTACGGTCAAGAAGTAGTCATTGCTGCTTACAATGGGCCACAAAGCATCGTGATTTCTGGTTTATCTGAAGTCGTTACGGAAGTACAAGCAATCTTTGAATCTGAAGGCATTAAAACAAAACCCTTACAAGTTTCTCATGCCTTTCACTCACCCGCGATGGAACCGATGTTAGAGGAATTTCGCCAAATTGCCCAAGAAATTACCTATCATCAACCCCAAATTAACATTATTTCTAATGTGACAGGACAACTGGCCAGCCAAGACATAGGAACGCCTGAATATTGGTGTCTTCATATCCTCCAACCTGTAAGATTTGCTGAGAGCATGGAAACCCTGGCGCAACAGGGCTATGAAGTGTTTCTAGAAATTGGACCCAAACCGATTCTGTTAGGAATGGGTCGTCACTGTTTACCAGAACAAGCACAATTATGGCTTCCGAGTTTGCGTCCAGAACAAGAAAATTGGCTACACATATTGAACAGTTTGGCCATGCTTTATGTTAGGGGAATTAATATTAATTGGTCTAAATTTGATCAAGATTATGTACGTCGTCCCATCTCCTTGCCTACCTATCCCTTCCAACGAAAACGATATTGGTTAGACACTGATTCTTCTAAAAAGTTAACCCCAACTGTCTCAACCAGTAACTTAGTCCATCAAATATTATTACAGCAGTTACAAACTGTCGGCAATTTTTCAGATAAAGAGGTGAAACTGTTACCCAGGTTAGTTGATGTCTTACTCACCCAAGCGCAACCTTCATCACCGTCATCTTCAGTCATTGAGAAAAACCAAAATTTATCTACATCCACTGAGTCATTCCCAGAAACATCTAAAACTGACACAAAACCAAGTCAAAGCTTGACCAAAACTCAATTACTGCAAGCTGATCCTCAAGAATGTCAAGAATTGCTTCAATCTTACCTTGGTAAACTGTTAGGAAAAGTTACGAAAATTCCTGCCAATCAAATTGACTGGCAACAACCTCTATCTAGTTTAGGAATTGACTCTTTGATGGCAACCGAAATCAGAAAAGAGCTAGAAATGACTCTAGAAATAGCCGTTCCTGTGGAATATTTCGCCGCACTGACCATTGAGCAGTTTTTTGATCAGGTGCTGCATCTGATTACCAGTCAAGCTACTCATAGAGACTCTGAACCAGAATTAAACAGAGAAAAGCAAACCCAACAAGATTTATGGTTTCCTTTTTTGGATAAAAATTCTCAACCTCGTTTACGTCTCTTCTGTTTTCCCTATGCAGGTGCAGGGGCTTCAATTTTTCAATCTTGGTCAAAATTCTTTCCGTCTGACATCGAAATTTGTCCCGTTCAGTTACCTGGTCGAGAAAATCGAGATCAAGAACCTCCTTTTACGGGACTAAAACCTCTAATTCAAACCTTAGTTCCTTTAATTTGTCCTTATCTTGATCGTCCCTTTGCCTTTTTTGGTCATAGTATGGGGGCCTTATTAAGCTTTGAATTAACCCGTGAACTTCGCCGACAGAACAAGCAAAGTCCTGTTTGTCTATTTGTTTCGAGTAGTCGCGCTCCCCAAATTCCCGATTTTGATGTACCGTTGCATCAGTTAGGAGATTCTAAATTTAAAGAAGCTCTCCAGAAATTCCAGGGAATTCCCGAAGAAACCCTCAAAAAAGCTGAATTTGATCAACAATTTCTCCCCATTTTACGCGCAGATTTTGCCCTCATGGAGACGTATTTGTATGGGTCTGGTGATCTTCTGAATTGTCCCATTTATGCCTTTGGAGGGGTAGATGATAGGAAAGTTAGTCAAAAAGATCTTGAAAGCTGGAGTCAACAAACCAGTCAAGATTTTAGGGTAAAGATGTTTTCCGGTGAACATTTCTTTTTTCAGAAAGAACAACCAGAAATGTTACAAATTGTTTGGCAAAAAATTTCTGAGTATATAGATTCTTAGACCAAATTAGGGAATACTTTAGATTAAGTAGAGTCTTTTTACGATTTACCCCTATCATTGCTGCACCCACTAACCCTAGTATAGAGTTTCTAATATCATGACTTTTATCGTTAATACTGCTGTTGGTTTTCCGGCTCACTATTATCCCCAGGAAGTGTTAGCCAATGCACTCCGTAAATACTTCCTGGTAAAAGAGCTAGATTTTGATTTAGATACGATTGATCGTTTCTTCACTAACGTCTTGATTAAAGGACGTTATTTTATGTTGCCCCTGGATTCCTTTTTTGAACCCCCTGGAATTGAGGAAAGTATGAACGCCACAATTAAAGCAACTGTTGACCTGGTTGAAGAAACGGTCTGGAAATTGCTCAAAAAAACCGCCCTCGAACCCACAGATATCTCTCAGTTAACCGCAACTTCTCTCATTCCAGCAGTTCCTGGTATTGATGTGCGACTAATGAACCACATTCCTTTTTCTCGAAACATTAAAAGAATGCCCCTCGCTAGTGTCGGTTGTATGGGGGGGGCTTTTGGGGTTGCTCGTGTCGCTGATTATTTAAAGGCCTATCCCACAGAATCTTCAATTCTGGTTGCCTCAGAGCCTTCTTCTTCCCTCTGGCAAGGATCACTACAACGGGATTTATGTTCGATGGTTCGCCGTTTACCTAATGATCCTTCCCAATATAGTGACATTATCATGACCATTGTGACGGCGGCCTTGTTTGGTGATGGTTCGGCTGCTGTCTTAATGGTTGGTGATGATCACCCTTTAGCACAAGCTGGTTGTCCCAAAGTCGTTGATAGTCGCTCAATGGTGTTACCAGATACGGTTCACTTAATGGGAATGGATGTGGTTGATACCGGAACTCGTAATATCCTGCGGCCAGAAGTTTCTGATTATGTCAGGGTGGGACTCAGACAAACCATTGATCCTCTCTTAGAAGCTCATCATCTCTCCATTGATGATATATCCCGTTGGTTGGTTCATCCAGGGGGACCAAAAATTATTAATGCGATCGAAGATGAGTATGGTCTTGATGAACAGGCTTTAAATCTGAGCCGTGAGGTATTAGCTGAAGTGGGCAACCTTTCATCTCCGACTATTCTCTATATCTTAGATAAAACTTTATCAGCAGAGCAACCCCCATCAGGTTCTTATGGTTTGATGATCGCTATGGGGCCAGGTTTCTCTCAAGAAGTCATTCTCTTGCAATGGTAAGCTTTTGTCTTTAAGTTTTGACATTCTCAATTCTTGAAATCGGATGAAAAACAATCATGGTTACTCGATGGATTTTTGTCGGCATCATTATCTGTGTCATATTACAACGACTGTTTGAACTCAGAATTAGTCAACGTAATGCCACTGAAATCTTAGCCCAAGGAGGTCAAGAATATAGCGATAATTTACTGGGTGTCGTTAAAATTCTACAGGTAAGTTGGTGGGTAGCCATGATTGCAGAGGTATGGTACTTTGATCGTGCTTTTATTCTCTCTCTGGCCGTTATTGGGTTAATAGCAACCATTGCCGGACAAGTTTTGCGTTATTTGTCGATGCAAGCATTAGGAAACCGTTGGACATTGGCAATTATGACGATTCCAGGTTTACCTCTTGTGGATACCGGAATTTATCGTTATTTACGACATCCCAATTGGTTAGGGGTGATTTTAGAAATTTTTGGACTTCCTCTGATTCACAATGCTTACTTAACAGCAATAGTGTTCAGTCTTGCTAATGGTTTATTAATGATTCAACGAATTCAAACAGAAGAAAAAGCTCTTAGTGATAATTCGTAACTAAACTGGCTTTAATGATAGTTGACAGGAACAAAGAAAACCCACCTCTTCTTTAAAAAGGCGAGTATTTCTTAAATTAACTTGTGATTAACTTAAGATGACTATTTGTTTTTGCGCTTACGATTTAACAGAGTTCCCGCACCAGCAAAAGCAGCTAAGCTGACTAAAGCACTGGGTTCAGGCACAGCCTCTGCTCTTAGAGTGAAAGTACCAGATTGGGATGAGGTTATTCCCTCAGGGCGTTGTGCTAGTTCTATAATGTCTTCGGGAGCTAACCCAATAAAGGTAGCAGAAATTGTTCCGGAACCGTTGAAATTAGCAATGTCACCAGCAGTTTGCTTAAACACACCTGCGAAATCAAAACTAATTGTTGTTCCCGTTGCCGTTGTTGTAAATACAGGACCAAAAGCAGTAGTTAAGTCAAATACACTATCAGGAGCAGCCACCCCATCGAGATTCAGGAAAGTAGTGATAGGAATTGCTACTGGTGCATTAGGAGCAAGGGGGAAAGGAAGAGACACATCCTTGATAAGACCTGGTACGCTACCAAATTCGGCAAAAGCACCTGTTGCTAAATCGACATCATATTGTCCATCTGCACCAAAACCGTCAGGGATGAAGTCGAAGAACGCTGTGCCACCAACAATTTTTACGTTAACACCATTACCTGATCCTGGAATAGAGCTAAAAGCATAAACATCAGTGAAAGGTCCACCAATAGGAGGTCTGAGATCAGCCGCTTGTGAAGAACCAACTCCCATGACGAGGAGAGATGTTGCTGTCGCAAAAGTTATAGCTTTGTTCATAATAATTCTCCCAAAAAATATAGGGAATGAGTGTTTATACAGTTGACATTTTAGTTGATATATTTTGATACGTCAATATTAATTTTTATGGGGTATATTTTTTATCTTTTTGTCCAACTTGGGGCAATTAAAATAATCTAATGTTATAGGTTTTATGGCTATTAATTGATATAAATTGCCGTAAAAAGCTTAAAATCCCATTATTTCTAAGTTTTTTAAAAAGCTGTAAAGATTAGCTTCGATGACATATATATAAAGTTTCTACTTTTGTCTATTTTTGGGCAAGTAAAATAGGATAATGGTATATATATATTTAGACTCACTCACGCCAAAGTACACACTGTACAGTCTAGTATGATTGTAGGGTGGCTATAGTTGAAGATACAAAAGAGATAAAGATGCTACCTTTGAGTTCATGGATGCGTTTAAAGGATATGATTTTTAAAATTCCGACAGCTGGGCTACAACTTAGACACCAAAAAACGCGGCTATTAGTAGCACTTGCTGGCGTGATTTTTGCGGTTGTCATAGTTTTTGTCCAATTTGGATTAAAACACAGTTTATTTGAAAGTGCTGTGCGCTTTCACCAATCATTACAAGGAGATGTTTTTTTAATTAGTCCCAAATCCAATGCCTTAATTGCGATGGAATCCTTTAATAAGAAACGTTTATGGCAATCCTTGGCTTTTAAAGAAGTTGAATTTATTAGTCCCATTTATCTAGGCTTTGCCCAGTGGCAAAATCCCCAAGACAAAAAATATTGGCGGAAAATCTTTGTAATTGGCATTGATGCAAGACGCTCAGTGTTAAATCTGCCAGGTATGCAAGAAAATCGAAACAAGTTAAAAATTCCTGAAAATATCTTGTTCGATCAAAATTCTCGGTATGAATTTGGTTCAATTATCTCGTCCGTCAAAGAAAAGGGGAAAGTAGCGACCCAACTCACTCAGGCTGGTCAAACAATCAAAATTGATGTGGTAGGTTTATTTGAATTAGGAACTTCTTTTGGCGCAGATGGGAATATTGTCACCAGCGATGTTAACTTTTTGAGAATTTTTAATAAACGTCCTCAGACTGCTATTGATGTGGGATTAATTAAATTGAAGCCTGGTGTTAACAGGGAAGAATTTGCTCGTAAACTCAGAGCATACTTACCCAAAGATGTAAAAGTTTTATCAAAACAAGAATACATAGAATTTGAGCAAGATTACTGGAATAGTAGTACAGCCATTGGCTTTATTTTCAGTTTAGGCATTGTTTTAGGGATTGTTGTCGGTGTTGTTGTTGTTTATCAAATTCTTTATAGTAATGTATCAGAACATCTCTCCGAATATGCCACCTTGAAAGCGATTGGTTATCGTAATAGTTATCTGTTATCCATGATTCTCCAGCAAGCTACCTTTATCGCTGTTTTAGGCTATATCCCCGGATTTTTGCTCTCGATAATTATTTATGAGGTGGCGAAAAAAGCGACTTTTTTACCCATTGCCATGACAGTTCAAAGAGCAATTTGGGTGTTTTTTTTAACCCTAATCATGTGTTTTATCGCTGGAGCAACAGCTATCAAAAAGCTGAAAGATGCTGATCCGGCCGATATTTTTTGACGACCCTTCACCACTTTTTGACAAAATTGTAGTTAAATATGAATTTTAGGGAATTCTATAGATGATGCGGTCAACTCAATCCCTATCGTCAGAAACCCAGGAGAGCTACTCATGTTAGGAAGCCCAGGAAAGTCCTTGTATCAAGGCAAGCTAGAAAAGACAGAAAACCAAAAACGTCCTAAATTCCTCTGGCTACTTGCAATTTCTGGATGGGGAGTTTTGTTAACTGGTGGTGTTGTCTTTTATGCTGTTCCTCTCATGCGCCAACAAATTGCCCAGTCTTCCCCCTCTCCCCTATCCTCAGAGAGTCCAGAGCCTTCTAGAGTCGCTGCATTAGGTTATTTGGAACCCAAAGGAGAAACCATTAAAGTTTCTGCACCTGCTTTTCAGGAAGGAGCGCGGGTTACTCAATTGCTGGTGCAACGGGGTGATCAAGTTAAAGCAAATCAAATCATTGCTATTCTTGATAGCCGCGATCGCCTACAATCAGCTTTAGAGCAAGCCAAAACTCAGGTTCAAGTTGCCCAAGCTAACTTAGCCAAAGTAAAAGCAGGAGCTAAACAAGGGGATATTAACGCCCAAAATGCGAGATTTATGGGAACCAAAGCGGAGCTAGAAGGACAAATTGCGGTACAGCGATCTAGCATTGCTAATTTAGAAGCCCAATTACTCGGAGAAAGAAATGCTCAAAAAGCTACCATTGAGCGATTAAAGGCAGAATTACGCAATAACACTACGGAATGCCAACGCTATCAAACTTTAAATCAAGATGGAGCGGTTTCCGTACAAGAATATGATCGGGTATGTTTGCAGCAAGAAATTACCCAAAAACAAGTACAAGAAGCCAATGCTAATCTTCAACGCATTATTAGCACCTTACAAGACCAAATTAATTCAGCTAAAGCCAATCTAAATCGTACCATCACCACCCTTCAGACACAAATTGCAGAAAACCAAGCTATGCTTAGTGCTGTTTCTGAAGTGCGCCCCGTCGATATACAAGTTGCTCAAAGTGAACTTGCCTCTGCCCAAGCTGCGGTGAAACAAGCTGAAGCTAATTTAGCGTTAGCCTATGTAAAAGCCCCTAGAGCCGGTCAAATCTTAAAAGTTCAGACTTGGCCAGGAGAAATGGTGCAAAATCAGGGCATTGTTGAATTAGGGGAAACGGCGCAAATGTACGTTACCGCAGAAGTTTACGAAAGTGACGTGATGCGAGTACGCCAGGGACAAGCTGTAACAATTACGGCTGATGGGGTAGTAGAAGAATTACAGGGAACTGTTGAAGAAATTGGCTTACAGGTTGATCGACAAAAGGTCTTAGGAACTGATCCAACGGCTGATGCAGATGCTAGAGTAGTGGAAGTTAAAATCCGCCTCAATCCTGAAGATAGTCAACGGGTTGCCCAATTAACCAACTTACAAGTAAATGTCATTATTGACAGTTCTGAAAACCGATGAAACCTGTTATTGCCATTCATAGTCTTAATCATTTTTTTGGTAAAGATAGATTAAAAAAACAAGTTTTATTTGATATTAATTTAGAGATTAATCCAGGGGAAATTGTGATTATGACAGGCCCCTCTGGTTCAGGCAAAACCACATTACTCTCCCTAATTGGAGCCTTACGCTCAGTGCAACAGGGCAGTCTTCAAACCATTGATTATGAACTTAACGGGGCCAAGGAAGATAAATTAGTTAATGTGCGTCGTTATCTGGGCTATATTTTTCAAGCTCATAACTTATTGCCCTTTTTAACTGCTAGGCAAAATGTACAAATGTCTATCGAATTACATGACCATATTAGTAATCAAGAGGCGATCGCTAAATCGGAAGGGATGTTACAAATGGTAGGGTTAGGGGAACGGGTAAATTATTATCCCGATCAACTCTCAGGAGGGCAAAAACAACGGGTGGCGATCGCTCGTGCCTTAGTGAGTCATCCTAAATTAGTATTAGCAGATGAACCCACTGCTGCCTTAGATAGTAAAACAGGGCGCGACGTGGTTGATATTATGGAAAGGTTAACGAAAGAACAGGGATGTACTATTTTATTAGTCACCCATGATAATCGTATTTTAGATATGGCAGATCGGATTATTCACATGGAAGATGGCCATTTAATTAATTCGTAAGTCAATTCTAATCATCAATAATAGAATCTCGATCTAATAATAATAAATTCCGTAACTGATCCGTATCTAATTCCGTTAACCATTGTTCACCCGTATCAACAGTTTGTTCTGCTAATTGTTGTTTACTTTCTAACATTTCATTGATTCTTTCTTCTAAGGTTCCAGTACAAACAAATTTATGTACCTGAACATTACGTTTTTGTCCTAAGCGAAAAGCGCGATCAGTCGCTTGATTTTCTACCGCAGGGTTCCACCAACGATCAATATGAAAAACATGATTAGCGCGGGTTAAATTTAATCCTGTTCCTCCAGCTTTTAAGGAGAGAATAAAAATCTGGGGTCCCTTGGGATCATTTTGAAACTGATCAATCATTTCTTGTCGTTTTTCTCGACGAGTTGCCCCATATAAAAAGAGAACATCTTGAGAGAATTTTTTCTTTAAATAGGGTTGTAACAGTTTTCCCCACTCCGAAAATTGGGTGAAAATTAAGGCATGATCTCCTTCTTCGATAACTTCTTCTAACATCTCTTCTAATCTTAACAATTTTCCTGATTTTTGTCCAGAGTCTAAAGCTTTTTCTTTTAAAAAATGACCTGGATGGTTACAAATTTGTTTTAATTTTAGGAGTAAACTGAGAATTAATCCCCTGCGTTGAATTCCGGTTTGTTCCTCAATTTCTATGAGAGAATTATCGACTAATTGCTGATAAAGTTTAGCCTGTTCCGAAGATAAACCACAAAACACTGTCATTTCCTGTTTTTCAGGTAAATCTTGAATAATATCTCGATCCGTTTTCAATCTTCTTAAAATAAAAGGACGCACTAAAGAGCGCATAATTTGTAAAGATTCTTTATCCCCATATTTTTCAATTGGGGTAGCAAAACGACGGCGGAAAAATTGCTGCGTTCCTAGAAATCCTGGGTTAAGAAAATCAAGGATTGACCATAATTCTATCAAACGATTTTCTACAGGAGTTCCTGTTAAAGCTACTCGAAATTGTGTGGATAATTGACGTAATGCTTGAGACTGTTTTGCTTGAGGATTTTTAATATTTTGCGCTTCATCTAAGACAATGCCTTGCCATTCAACCTGTTCAAAACTTTTGAGATCTCGATAAATTAAGGCGTAACTTGTAATTACTAAATTTTTCTTGTTAACTGCTTTGAGAAAGTCTTTACCCTTACTTCTTTTATCCCCATGATGAATTAAAGTAGAGAGGGTTGGTGCAAATTTTTTCACTTCTCTTTCCCAATTATTTAAAACTGAAGTAGGGCAGACAATTAAGGTGGGTTTTATTAACATATCTTCGTCTTTCAAATATAAGAGAAATCCTAAGAGTTGAGGGGTTTTTCCTAATCCCATATCATCAGCTAAACAAGCTCCTAAACCCCATTTTTCGAGAAATGCTAACCAACCAACTCCTCGCTGTTGATAAGGTCTTAATTGCCCTTTAAAACCGGGTGGATTTTCAATTGGTTTTATGGATTCATTGTTATTGATACTATTAATTAATTGCGCTAAATCTCCCGTTGTTTCAAAGTTGGTAACAGGCAATTTAGCTAACATTGAGTTATCTCCTGTACTGAGGCGTAAAGCATCTTCAACTGATAATTGAAGCGGTTCATAAGATTGATTTAAAATAGTTTGTGCTGCTTTAACATCCGTCGGTTGTAAGGCGATCCATTCTCCATTAACTTCCACTAAAGGAGATTTTTTTGCTAACAATTTTTCAAAGTCTTTCTGAGAAATTTTTGTCTCTCCAATGGCCAAGTTTAATTGATAATTTAGTAAACTTTTTAGGCTAAGTCTTTCTCCTTTTTTCGCTTCAACTCCTGCGGTTAAACTGATACCTAAACGCTTTTCTTCTACCCCCTTAGCTAAACTTGGAGGCAGCATAACTCCTAAACCATTATCTTTTAAAGTTTCAGCAATTGAGCGAATAAATTCATAAACTTGAATCGGATCTAATTGACAAGAGGTTGGAGATGCTTCTTGTAAGCTTTCTTTAATGATAAAATACAATCGTGAAGCTAATCCTAATCCTTTTAATAGGGTTTCTTGAGGATTTTCTATCGTGCGATTTTGCCAAACTAATTGTTTAACAGGATGTTGCCATATTGTTTGGGCATCAATAATAAATTCAGCATCATCTAACGCTTGTAAGCAATATTTTAACGTCCAATTTATATCGCCAGAATTTGGTAGATTGGAGGGGGGAATTTCTAACTTGAAACAAACGCGAAATTGATTGATTCCTAGTTTATTTTTACTCGGAGTAATGAGATAGTCATCAAGAGAAGATGTCCAATTATTTAAGGCATTACTTAGCCGTTTAATGTCTGTGTCTGAAGCAACAATTTTTGAGGATGATGTTGTCAGAGACTGTAACCATTTTTGAATAAAAATATTAGGGGTAATTGATAAGGGAGAAAATAGACGAATTTGATGATCAATGATGGTTGATAAAAAGTCAAGAATTATGGCTTGTTTTTGCAGTAATAGTCTTTCAGATACTAAAGTTAACTCATCATTTTCTAGACAAGCTATAGGCATAAGTTGGGTAAATTTAGCTAACTGTGCCTGATCAATTACACTGTCAAGTAAAGGATACCATAAACCTTGAGAGTTTCCATTTTCTTGAGGGAGAATTCCTGGTAAATATTTACCCCTACTCAACAGATCAAGACTCCAACGATAAAGGTGTGTCCAAAACTTTAGATCTTGACCAATATAATTTTCACTATTGTCTGAAAAAGCTAAGGGTAACTGACTCAAAAAATTAATTGTTTCCCCGACATTAAGATAGATTCCTTCTAGTTTCCACTGGTTTAAAAATACCGTTTTTTTTCGCTTTTCATCCTCTAATAATTGGACGGAAAACAAAGGAATAATTTGCTTTTGCTTAGGAATTTTTTGACTTGGTAACGTAATAATGATAGAATCCCAATTTGCTTCTTTTGGTTGATTAATTTTAATATTTTGAGTGTTTAAATAAGCAAAAAATTCTAATTTATTTAAGCCAAAAGGATGTAGATTAATAACATCATCTGAATAACTTTCTAAGGATAAAGTTCGCCAAGTTTCCCCCCAAACAAACAAATTGCTTTGATGATTATTTTTAAGCCAAATTCCATGTAAAGTAGACATAATTTTCCTGTTTGGGGAATCTTTCGGTTAAATGATAACAGTTGATGGAAATTGAAATTCTATCCTTCCCAATAAATTGTTATCGATAACTCATAGATCACAGTTTGAAGGTAGACGTTTACAGTTAAAGCTATTGTATCATTTTTACTGCTTTTTCTGCTGATTCCTTTTTATTTTCTCCTGTTCCCTGTCCCAAAGCTATAACTCTAAAGAGTTTAGCTATACAAACAACGGTTGCCTACGCAACCTATAACTTTATTATTATTATCAAAGTAAAGGGAAAGAATATCTAATCTAAATTTCTTTGATTATTTCTTTCCCCAATCTCTAATTAATCTCCATAAAAATGTTAAGAGGCATTAGCAATAATGAGGGTTTGATCAGCTTTTTTTAATTGATTAATTTCATTGATCAACTGAAATCGTTCCTCAGATAAGTCATATAACTGAACTTTTAATCTGGTGTTTTCTAGGCGTAGTTTTTCAATTTCTTTGGTCATTTCTTGAAAATTTATATCTGTTTCTTTTCTGGAAAATTCTGCCGCAGTTGAAATCGTTTTTTGCCTTAATTTGCCGTCAAAATTTTCTCGTTTTTGAGATAATTTATCAAGAGTTTTTTTAGTGTTTTTGTTCAGATAATTAGCCGAAAAATCAGCAGAATAAACTGGCATAAATCGAGAATCTTCAGAGGTCAATTTTAGTCCCTGAGTTCCTGTTAAATCTGAACCAGAAAAATTCGCATCTTGTAGATTTGCGCCCGTCAAATTTGCGCCCGTTAAATAAGCATTGCTGAGATCAGCTTTTTCTAAGTTAGCATTTTTAAGATTAGCATCAACTAAATAAGCCTCAATGAAATAGACTCCATAGAGATTTGCTTTGCTTAAAAAAGCTTGACTAAAATCAGCTTGTGTGAGATAAGAATAACTGAGATCAGCTTCATCAAAGATCCCTTCAAAACAAATAGCAGAGGTAAAATCACTATGACGAAGATTTGCTTTAGTTAAACGCGCACAACTTAAATCAGTCCCATAAAAAATAGCCTTTTCTAAGTTAGCACCGATCAGATTTACGCCTCTTAGATTATGATTACTTAAATTTGCTCCTTGGAGATCGGGGATAATTTCAGGGTTTTGTTTACGCCACTGATTCCAAGCTTCTAAATGACTGGTGAGGAGAGCGAAATGTTGTGGGTTTGCCATGATAATTTTGGGTTAGGTTACATTACTCAATGCCATATATTTAAGTATCTTATTAAAAGGCGGTTAAGAAGGTGATACCAGTCTCAGGTTGGGATTGATTTAGATCACAGTGTAAGCGTAAAAATATCCAAATCTGCATCATCAGCAATCATTGATTTAGGAATTTTCGCGGTCATTTATATTACAATAGTGATTATGCTTAAATTGCTGACTAATTTTATGGTTGCTGGGTTGATTGCTTTTTGGTTAGGGGCGATCGCTATTTTTTCGATTCAAAATATTACTGCTGTTTCCTTAACCTTTTTATTATGGCAATCGATTAAACTACCCATTGGGGTTTTGCTTGCTTTTTGTGTGAGTGGCGGTTTTATCTTAGGAGCATTATTACCGATCCTGTGGCAACCCCTAAAACCCAAGGGAAAACGACGTTTATCGAGGGAAACTCAATCCTCAAATGATTTTGACTTTGACTTTGATCAATAAAAACGAGGCAATAACCCATGAGTAACGCCCATATTTTAGTCGTTGAAGATGAAGCCAAACTTGCTCAATTCATTGAGTTAGAATTAAAATATGAAGGCTATCAAATTACCGTGGTTAATGACGGTTTATCAGGTTTAACTACCGCCAGAGAAATTAACCCTGACCTAATTTTATTAGATTGGATGTTGCCCGGTATTTCAGGCTTAGAAATTTGTAAACGCCTCCGCCAAACAGGGAGTAAAGTCCCTATTGTGTTAGTCACTGCTAAAGATGATATCAGCGATCGCGTGGCAGGACTCGATGCGGGGGCCGATGATTATATTGTAAAGCCTTTTAGTCTCGAAGAATTACTGGCCAGAGTGCGGGCCCACCTGCGACGTAACCAAGACGATAACCCAGACTTACTGCAATTTGAAGATTTAAGCTTAAATCGGAATACCCGTGAAGTTTATCGAGGCAGTCGTTTAATTGAACTCACCGCCAAAGAATTTGACCTTCTAGAATATCTTATTACTCATCCGCGCCAAGTGCTAACCCGTGACCAAATTTTAGAAAGAGTGTGGGGTTATGATTTTATGGGAGATTCCAATATTATTGAGGTTTATATCCGCTATTTACGCTTAAAACTAGAAGCAGAACAAGAAAAACGCCTTATTCAAACTGTGCGCGGTGTAGGGTATGTATTGCGAGACTGAGACAAAATTATAAAAATTTGACAAGAGAGAGTCCATAACGAAGCGAGGTTTGCTAGAATAACAGGCGGTCATTCAGCCCAAGAGAGAGTCTTTGAGTCAATCAGTTGATATTCCTACCCTAGATACGTTGGCGCAGGAACTCGCTGCTATCCAGCAAACGGGTTCAAAACGTATTGCCTTATTAGGTTCGCGCCATGTCCCGATCACTCATCAACAGTTAATTGAAATGATGAGTTATGCTTTGGTTTTAGGTGGTAATCGTTTGATGACATCCGGTGCCACAGGAACCAACGCAGCCGCGATTAAAGGGGCTATGCGAGCCGATCCTAACCTGTTGACAGTCATTTTACCCCAAAGCCTGACAAAGCAGCCTAGAGAGTCTAAAGAGCAACTAGAACAGGTGATTCATCTGGTGGAAAACCCAGAAAATGATGGCTTATCTTTAGGGGAAGCTAGTGCTATGTGTAACCGAGAAATTATTACTCGTTGTCAACAGTTAATCTGCTTTGCCTTTCATGATAGTCATACCCTATTACAAACCTGTGCGGAAGCAGAAGAACAACGAAAATTGGTGACGTTATTCTATTTTGATTAACGGTTTCACCTATGAATAACCTAACAAAAGAAAATCCGGCTAACCGTATCATTGAGTAAGCCGGAAACTGTTTTTGAGTATCTATTAAGCAACTTAGAAAGATAAATGTGATGCTAAATATTAATGAAACTCAACAACAATGGCAAGATAAAGTTTTTGAAAGTTTTCTCAATCTTGTTCGCTCACCCGATGGCGATTTCGCCTCGATTGGGCAGTTAGGAAACGCCTTGTATGAAACTGAAAGCTTTGATGTCATGATCGCGTTTTTATCTCAAACGCCTCAAGGAAAATTGGCCTTTGAAAAACGTATTTCTTTAGGCAAGATTGATTTACAAAAGTTTCATCAATTCCCGAAAAATTCTTTAGCTTATCAATACGCTGATCACATGATTCGCCATGATTTAAGCCCTTTAAAACCGCAAATTGTGGAAAATGACTATCAATATTTAACAGCCCACCTCACAGAAACTCATGATATTTGGCACGTTGTCACTGGAAGTAATACGGACATTTTGGGAGAGATTAGGTTAGAAGCATTTTATGTCGCCCAACTCTATGTCTCCCGTTTTTGGTTAGCATTATTAGCGAAAAATTTATTAAAAGCTGTGGTTTATGATATCGAATTAGGGGGACAATATTTAGAAGCTATCAGCGAAGGTTGGACTCTGGCCAAACAAACCAAACCATTGTTCGGTATAGACTGGAATCAACTCTGGGAAACCCCGTTAGATGAAATTAGAAAAGATCTCAAACTTGTTCCCTAGGGTTGCTCATTTACAGTTAAGAAATGTAACGTTTTTCCTCCTGAGCAATCTTACCTATTAACGGGGGTCTAGCACTACGATACGCTAGATCGAGTCCCCTTATTGATAACGTTAAGTATCAGATTAACTTCTATGGTTGTTTCTAGTCGCTCCATTCGTATCGGTTCTCGCAAAAGTCAATTAGCTTTAGTACAAACGTACTGGATACAAAAAGAACTGCAAAATCACTATCCCGATCGCCAATTTGATGTAGAAACCATGAGTACCCAAGGGGATATAATCTTAGATGTAGCCCTAGCTAAAATTGGGGATAAAGGGTTATTTACCAAAGAATTAGAAGTGGCCATGCTGGAAAATCAGGTAGATTTTGCCGTGCATTCCCTCAAAGATTTACCCACCAACTTACCAGAAGGGTTAATGCTCGGTTGTGTAACAGAAAGAGTCAACCCCGCAGATGCGTTAGTGGTGCATGAAAAGCACCGCGATAAACAACTGGAAACCTTACCGGAAGGGGCCGTTATTGGTACATCTTCTCTGCGTCGTTTAGCCCAACTGCGGCATCATTTCCCCCATTTAACCTTTAAAGATGTGCGAGGCAACGTCAATACTCGACTCGCTAAACTGGATGCAGGAGACTATGATGGGATTATCCTGGCTGTAGCGGGACTGCAACGCCTAGATATGAGCGATCGCATTCATCAAGAGATTCCCAATGAAATTTCCCTTCACGCCGTTGGACAAGGGGCTTTAGGGATCGAATGTCGTATCGGAGATCAGGAAGTTTTAGAATTACTTAAAGCCTTAGAACACGAAGCCACCCGCGATCGCTGTTATGCCGAACGGGCGTTTTTACGAGAACTCGAAGGTGGGTGTCAAGTCCCCATTGGGGTTAACACAACTATTGAAGGGGATATTTTGAGTTTAACGGGAATGGTAGCCAGTCTGGATGGTCAAAAACTCCTGAAGGATAGCATTAGCGGACCAACGGCTACAGCAGAAGCCCTAGGACGAGAATTAGCGATGCGGTTACGGGATGCTGGGGCAGGGGAAATCTTAGGGGAAATCTTTGCTCAAATTCAGCGAGGGTAAGAACTTTAGGGGGCTTTCAGAAATTATTGGTTTTGTTGGGGAGGTATTTCACATAATACCTCTTTAGCAATGGCCATGGTGAAGCGGATTTGTTCAATTTCTGAGAGATCTTGCCAATTATCTTGCTTAACTTTGGTTTCACCCCGCATCGCTTGGGCAAGGGGACGAGCAAAGACTTGTAAATCTTCTTCCGTCCAATTTGTCCAGAGGGGTTTGACACATTCCACTAATTGATTGAGTTGAGAAATATTTTCGCTTGCTAACTGTTCTGCTTGGATAATAATGGTTTCTAGCCAAGCTTTCGGAATCATTTGCCCAAATTTTTCTAACAAACTCTGGGTAAAACTGGTTTGATCGACTGATTCCCAAGCTTGATGGAGATGAGAAAAGAAGGTATCTGCTTGAGCCGTAATTTCTGCCTCATCAAAAGCATCAATTAAAGGAAATTCCCCTTCAAGATGACTGAAATAAGCTTCCGCTTCTGGGGTGGTGGGATCCCAAGGATAGGTTTCTTCGACTTCGAGTAGCGCGTCTAAGAGTTCTTCAGTTAAGGGTTGGAGGCTATCTTTAGTGGTAGGGGAAAAAGAGTGGTTAATCATGATAGACACCTTAGTGCTTAGGAATTGACAGATGGATATATTTATATACAGAGTCTGAGTGCTGATTTCCGCAAAAAATTTTTCCTTTAAATTTTGCGATCGCAAACCCTCTTGATACCATACAACAAATACTTACAACTAAAAGCTTGTTGGAAACAGTATCAATCTGCTATGATAATATACTGTGCCTTGGAGAGGTGGCTGAGCGGTTGAAAGCGGCTCCCTGCTAAGGAGTTATGGGGTAACACTCATCGAGGGTTCGAATCCCTCCCTCTCCGTCCTAATTTTCAACCAAGATCATCCTGTTTTTCCACTCGTCAGAGATTGGGCTTGTTTGCAACATTCCGTTAAGATTGAAGGTCAAAAGTTAAGCAGAATAACTTGCAACCGAGGAGTGACCTTAGTAATGAATTCATTTTTGATAAAATACGGCTTAAAGTCCCCCTTAGCGTTGGGACTGGCGATCGCTTTTAGTACCAGTTTATTAGGGGGCTGTAATCAGCAACAACCCACAGATACATCTTCTCCCCCCAGTCCCACCACCCCCGCCGATGGGCTAAAATTAGGGGCTTTATTACCTGTTACGGGGGATTTAGCTTCCATTGGGGCGAATATGCCAGAGGCTGTTAAATTAGCCGTAGATGAAGTGAATGCCTGTGATGGGGTCAATGAGAAACCTGTTACCCTAATTACGGAAGATAGTCAAACCGATCCCACCGCCGGGGCCGCCGCTATGACAAAATTAGCAGAAGTGGATCGGGTGGCTGGTGTGGTTGGGGCCTTTGCCAGTAGCGTCTCTGGGGCCGCTGTCGGTATCGCAGCACAGAATAAGGTGATGTTGGTGTCTCCTGGTAGTACCAGCCCTGTCTTTACGGATCAGGCAAAAAATGGCGAATTTGACGGTTATTGGGCGAGAACGGCTCCCCCTGATACTTATCAAGCCCAAGCCTTAGCGGCCTTAGCAGCCAAAAAGGGCTTTAAAAATGTCTCAACTGTGGTCATTAATAATGATTATGGGGTGGGGTTTGAACAGGAATTTGTCAAAGCCTTTGAGAAGTCAGGGGGTAACATTGCAAATCAAGGGAAACCCGTTCGTTATGATCCCAAAGCAGCAACTCTCGATAGTGAGGCCGCAGCAGCTTTTGCCAATAAACCGGATGCGGTGGCCGCGGTTCTTTATGCGGAGACAGGTAGTATTCTGATACAAGCAGCCTATAAACAGGGGTTAACCAATGGTGTCACCTTCTTGTTAACAGATGGAGTGTATTCGGAAGATTTTGTCAAACAGGTGGGTAAAACGGCTGATGGGAAGTTTATCTTGTCCGGAGCTTTAGGAACCGTACCAGGGGCTAATGGTCAAGCGTTAGGGGCATTTACGACTAAGTGGAATGAAAAAACAGGCAAGGATGTAACGGCCTTTGTTCCCCATAGTTGGGATGCTACGGTGTTATTGATGTTGGCCGCAGAAGCAGCAGATGCTAACACGGGAGAGGGGATTAAGGGTAAAATTCGTGAGGTGGCCAATGCCCCAGGAACAGAGGTGAGTGATCCCTGTGAAGCGATGGCCTTGGTTCGTAAGGGAGAAGATATCAATTATCAGGGGGCTAGTGGTAATGTGGATATTGATGAAAATGGGGATGTTGTGGGGAGTTATGATGTTTGGACAGTCAAAGAAGATGGAACCACTGAAGTGATTGACAAAGTCAGTCCGGTTCAATAATAGTCTTAAGAAAATCTAAAGGTCAAGTCCCGCTACGGCGGGCTTATTTTTTTTTCCTTCATTTAAGTTAATATTTGGTTTCAAAAGTTTAAAAGTTTCTGTATATCTTAGCTCTTCAATTAAGCTTTACATAGAATTTAAAAGATTGAACAGAATCAATCTGATTTTAGATTTTGCATGGCAAATGTGAGGATTATTTAGTCATTGTTGATGATTAATGATTATTAATTTTGCCAGGATTTTAGTGACAAATATGGAAATTTCTCGTTCTACAGATTTACTCAAAAAAACCGCAGTTACTTGTCTAGTATTAGTAACTTTGTGGTCTCATCTGGTTCAGAATAGTAGCATCAGAATTCCCTTTATTCCTAATCTTCTCACTAAGGTAACATCTTTTTTAGGAATGAGTGGTTCTTGGCAAATGTTTTCTGTGGTTGATCGGTTTAGTTGGCGACTTGATGTGGTGGCAATTCATCAAAATGGAGAGGCCAGTGTTTTACCGATATTCTCCCATAAAGAGGAAGATAATATTAAAGATAACTTTGTCAATTTTCGGGATGGAAAATTACAGCAAAGTTTGTTCCATTATCAAGATGCCCGTGAGCATTATACTGACTATCTTTGTCGAATTTATCAAGATGCCAATAATCCGATTAAGGCGATTCGTTTTGATCTGTTTTGGCGGCAAATATTACCACCAGAACAATCTGCTATTCGTCAACAATATTTGACTGAAGAGTTTAGTGATAAAGGAAAATTGGGGGAATTTCAATGTCGGAATTAATTAAAAAAAGTATCAAAAAGTTCTATGATTTTTGGTTTCAGAAAGAATCAACCCTGACATTAGGCTTCTTTCGGATTGTTTTCGGAATCTTCATTTTTGTTGTCTTATTACTCAGTTATTTTGACTGGGAAGAATTCTATGGTATTCAGGGAATGATTACCCTGGATAGGTTTGTGAATGCTAGAGGAGGCTGGTTTTTAGCTTCCTTTAAATCTCTCTTTGCTCTGTCAGATTTTCCTCAATTTATTTGGGTAATTTATGGTGCTACTTTATTAACCACCATCGCCTTTATTTTAGGGTTAGGAACTAGAATTACCACAATTATTCTTTATATTTTGTGGTTTTCAATTTGTAACCGCAATACTGCGATTCTAGACGGCAAAGATGTTATCATTCGGATGCTCTTATTTTATAGTTGCTTTGCTCCCTTGGGTAATCGTTTATCTGTTGATAATTTTTTGAGACGTAAATGGGGTAAAAAGCATCAGCGTTTAACCCAATATTATCCTCAGAAAAAATCCGTATGGAGTTGGCGACTTCTTCAGCTTTCCATTGCCTTAATTTATCCCCTTTCTGCTTTGGATAAACTGAGAAGTGATATCGCTTGGCGTGAGGGTAATATTATGTACTATATTTCTTTATATGATGGATGGTTTAGATTTAGTGATGTTGATTTTTTCCATAATCATCTCATGAGTATGGCCATGACTTATAGTACCTTGATTCTTGAGTTGTCTTTTTGCATTTTTATTTGGTTTAAGCGCACTAAATATCCGATGCTCATTTTGATGAGTTTACTACACATTTCCATTGCTATTTTGATGAATGCTTTTGTCCTGCAAATTAGCACAGTCATGTTAGTTTCTTATACCTTATTTTTGGAACCGGAAACCGTGAGAAAATTCTTGGGTTATTTCCAACGAAATTATCGCTTCTCAATTGGAGAATGGGGAATAGAGAATCAGGAATTAAGTAATAAGTAATGACCGAGAAATAAAAGATTCTTACTTACCGAAAAAGTGAGCAATAAATCAGGAGAAAAAATGAGAATTGAAACCGATAGTATGGGTAGTATTGATGTGCCATCTGATCGTTATTGGGGCGCACAAACCCAACGATCATTGTACTATTTTGCCATTGGTCAAGATGTAATGCCTAGGGCAATAATCCGGGCTATCGGTATTCTTAAAAAAGCCACAGCAATTGTTAATAAAGATTTAGGAAAATTAGCTCCAGAAAAAGAGAACTTAATCCTTCAAGCAACGGATGAAGTAATAGCAGGAACCCTTGATGAGCATTTCCCCCTAAGCATTTGGCAAACCGGAAGTGGCACCCAAACTAACATGAATGCTAATGAAGTAATCGCTAATCGTGCGATCGCTTTGGCGGGGGGAATATTAGGAAGCAAAGATCCCATTCATCCCAACGATCATGTTAATATGTCCCAATCTTCTAATGATACCTTTCCTACGGCCATGCACATTGCAGCAGTGGAAGAAATACATCATAAATTATTACCCATGGTCGCTAAATTAAGGGATGGTTTAGCCACCAAAATGACAGACTATGAAAATATTGTCAAAATTGGACGAACTCACCTCATGGATGCCGTTCCCTTGACCTTGGGACAGGAATTTTCGGGGTATGTCTCCCAACTAGATAAAGATCTTGAACGCATTAAATTAACCTTACCCGATCTCTATGAATTGGCGATCGGTGGGACAGCAGTGGGGACGGGATTAAATACTCATCCTGAATTTTCCCAACGGGTTGCCGCAGAAATTGCCCAAATAACGGCTTTACCCTTCGTTGCGGCCCCGAATAAGTTTGCCGCTTTAGCTGCCCATGATGCTATGGTAATGTGCAGTGGTGCCTTGAAAACCTTGGCCTGTTCGTTGATGAAACTTGCCAATGATATTCGTTGGTTAGGATCAGGGCCTCGTTGTGGCATTGGTGAGCTTATTTTACCCGCAAATGAGCCTGGGTCTTCTATTATGCCAGGAAAAGTTAACCCGACTCAATGTGAAGCAATGACGATGGTTTGTGTGCAGGTAATGGGCTATGATGCGGCTATTAGTATGGCAGGAAGTCAGGGGAATTTTGAGTTAAATGTGTTTAAACCTTTGTTGATTTTTAATCTGCTTAATTCGATTCGATTATTGGCAGATGCTTGTTCATCTTTTACGGATCATTTAGTGGTGGGAATGGAGATTAATAAGGAACAAATTGATCATTATTTAAACAATTCTTTGATGTTAGTGACAGCTTTAAATCCTCATATTGGCTATGATAAAGCGGCGAAAGTTGCTAAAAAAGCTTATGAAGAAAGGACGAGTTTACAAGATGCTTGTATTGCGTTAGGGTTTCTCAGTGCAGAAGAATTTCAAAAGATTGTACGTCCTGAAACCATGACTCATCCTTGAAAACCATTTACGACTTTTGTAGGGGCGAACGGCCGTTCGCCCCTAACTACTATTAATAATATTATAGAAAAATCCCCCAATTAAAGCATGGGGGAGCAGCTTATTTCACTTTCTAAAGAAAACTAAATTGCTTTAGAAAAAGACTGTTCTTTGCGTCCTTTTAAGTAAGGATCAAACACCGCAGCAATATTTCTGATTAACCACCGTCCTGAGTTTGTAACTTCTAAGCGATCAGGGAATAAATTAATTAATCCGTCTGCTTCTAAGGGTTTAAGATCGATTAATTCTTGGGCAAAATATTCATCAAAATCAAGATCAAAATCAAGATTATATTTGTCTTCAATGCGATTCTTGTACAATTGTGATTGACACATTAATTCCATAATTACCGCACGACGAATAATGTCATCTTTGCTTAAGGTAACACCTTTTTCGATGGGTAAATGTCCCTCATCTAATGCCCGATAATAGTCTTTAATGCCTTTATGATTTTGAACATAGACATCTTGTAACATACTAATTGATGTCATACCAAAGGCAACAAGATCGGATTCTGGTTTAGTAGTGTATCCTTGGAAATTGCGATGTAATTGACCTTCTGCTTGAGCAATAGATAACTCATCATTGGGTTTGGCAAAGTGATCCATGCCAATGTATAAGTAATCATTGCGGTTGAATTCTTCAATGGTCATTTGCAACATTGCCAACTTTTCTGACGCATTAGGAAGTTCTTCAACAGGCAGATTTTTTTGAGCAGGTTTAATCCAAGGAATATAGGCAAAATTGAAGACGGCAATGCGATCAGGATTCAATTCTATGGTCTTTTTAACTGTCTTTTCAAAGGTGTGTCGGTTTTGATAAGGCAGTCCATAAATTAGGTCAACGTTAACACTTTCAAACTCAGCTTCTCGCATCCAACCCATGACATTAAAGAGCATTTCTTCGGGTTGAATACGGTTAATAACCTGTTGCACTTTGGGGTCAAAATCTTGGATACCAAAACTAATCCGATTAAACCCGATACTTCTTAAGAAAAAGATGAAGTTTCGGTCAATATATCTGGGATTAATTTCAATAGAGATTTCTGCATCTTTGTCAATATTAAAGTTCTTGACTAAGGCGTTAAATAACTGATCAATTTGAGATTGATCTAAATAATTAGGGGTTCCACCTCCCCAATGAATTTGATTAACAGAACGATCTGAAGAAATTAATTCAGCCGTTCGAGTAATATCTTTAATTAAATAGTCTACATAAGGAGGAGCAACTTTTTTATTACGAGTAATAATAGTATTACAGCCACAAAAATAACAAGCACTTTCACAAAAAGGAATATGGCAATATAAGGAAAGAGGCGTTTTTTTATGGTTTCCTGTCGCAATTCCTGCCCGAAATTCTGCTTCTCCTACCTTGGATTTTAATTCCGTTGCAGGAGGATAACTGGTATATCTGGGCAAAGATTTATCGTACTTATTCAATAAATCAGTATTAAATACTACGCTTTGTGATGTCAAGTTCATACTGTTTATTAACCTCTCAATGGTTTCAGTAAATAAAGAAAGATGGAGCGCAAAAAAAAAGAAGTCAGTTAAACGAAAACATTAATTTAATTATTTGTTTTACTGACCCCATCACACTTAACTAACAAAAGATAATTAGTCTTATTCTGCTCTTACTAAATTCTCTGGATGTTGACCATGACCATGATGGTGATGGTGTTCTGTTGCTCCAGGAATTTCTTGGCGAGTAATCAGATCAAAAACATGATCACCGATGGCAGCTTTGACATCATCTTCTAACTCATGAACTACATCACGATTCAGTGTAAAAGCGGTGTTTGCTTCTTCGACAATCTTATTTTCTAAGGCTTCATCAATAGGCAAAGCATTCAACCCATCGCGGTATTTTCCTTTGAATTCCCGTCTTGCTTCTGCCGTAGGAATTTGCTCAAATTCATAAAATTGTGTGCCTTGATCTGCGGGTAATGCTAAGGCAGAACGGGCAATATTTTTTAAGCTTTGACCACCGGATAAATCACCCATATAACGTACATAAGAATGGGCAACTAATAAGGCAGGATCACTATTAGAAACTTCCCGAATTCTTGCTACATAAGTTTGACCTGCTGCTGAGGGAGAAATTTCTTGCGCCCAGTTTTCTCCGTAGTAGTATTCGAGATCTGCTGCTAGATTTTGCTTACGGTTTAATTCAGGAAAATAAATATTACTAATAACAGGATGATTGTGGTGGCGTTCTAATTCTTCTTCTAGGGTAGAATAGAGAAAATAAAAGTCGGCTAAGAGTTTACGAAAGGGTTCTTTTTCCACAATGCCTTTGAGAAAACATTTAGTAAAGGCTGTATTTTCAGCTAAAGTGTGAGAATGACTGGTTCCTTCACGGAGTTTAAGGGCTAAATTATTACTCATGATCAATACCTCATTAGTAGAAGTCAGTGGTTCGAAAAGCTCACCAACCAGTTAGAAGTCAAAAGTTCAGATTTGTCTCTCTGTCCTCAGCCATCAAACCACTGCTTTAATTTCTATTTCAATTTATTACTATACAGTTATATCGTTACCTAAATGCTAAACGTTGTAAAACTTAACAAAACCGCCGGATAACCTGGGAGGGGTGAGAGCTTAATGAGTATTTAGACTTAATTAGAAATTGTTAATCCATCTTTTTTAGTAACTATTATGAGTAGTTGTTAACTTTCAACCTATCTTTGAGTAATGATTTTCTGAATATCGGATGAATTAATTTCTAGTGATTTAAGTAAACAAATTTCAAGAATTATTCTTAGTTTAGAAATAGTTTTGTTGTTTATCACAAAAAGTTAACATCAGGGATTAACTGCGATATTTTTTCTTAAGATAACAACAGAGAAATCTTACAAGGACAAGCTTAATCTTGTCATAACCTTTCAGTCTTTTGAAGCTGTATCAACAAATGGGATAATAGGAGTAAGGTAAAAGACAAAAACATGGAAACAAGAACCTTAAATAAAAAGCCTCAAAATCATCAAAAAATTGATAAACGACCAGATAAACGCTTCAAAGTCATTGATATTACTATGAAGCGTAACCATTATCGTCAAGATGCTCTTATCGAAATTTTACACAAAACACAAGAAGCATTTGGTTATCTTGAACCTGATATTTTAGAATATGTTGCTCACGCCTTAAAGCTTCCTTTAAGTCGTGTTTATGGGGTAGCTACCTTTTATCATTTATTCTCTCTTAAACCCAGTGGCGAACATACCTGTATTGTCTGTTTAGGAACTGCTTGTTATGTCAAAGGGAGCGATAGAATTTTAGCCACATTACAACAAGAATTAGGCATACAATCCGGTGAAACGACATCAGACAATCAAATTTCTTTATTATCTGCTCGATGTTTAGGAGCTTGTGGTATTGCCCCTGCCGTGGTGTTTGATGGAGAAGTTACCGGAAAACAAACACCTGAAAATGCACTCAAAACAATTAAAATTTGGCAAGAAGAAGAGTAAACAACTATGGATTTAGAAGAACTATTAGAAATTAAAGAAACCACCCAAGCAAAACATCAAAAGAAGCGAAAAAGGGTACGGTGTTGTACAGCAGCAGGGTGTTTATCTTCGGGAGCAAAAGCAGTTATTGATAACTTAAATACAGAAGTTAAGCATCAAAATCTTACCGAAGAAATTGAAGTTACTTCAGTGGGATGTCTCCGTTTATGTAGTCAAGGGCCGTTGATTGAAATTGACCCTGATGATACCCTTTATCAACAAGTTAAACCAGAACAAGTCGTTGCTATTATTGATAGTTTAAATGGTCAACAAAACCGTGAAAACTTACCCCAAAAAACTGATTTAACTCATCCTTTTTTTGCCTATCAACAACCTATCGTTCTCGAAAATAGTGGGAAAATTGATCCAGAAAGCATTGATGATTATATTAGTAAAGGAGGCTATCAACAATTACGTCATGTACTCTTAGAAATGACCCCCAATGATGTTACCCAAGAAGTAACAAAAAGCGGGTTAAGAGGAAGAGGAGGAGGCGGTTATCCCACAGGAGTAAAATGGGCTACCGTCGCTAAAATGCCAGGACAACAAAAATACGTCATCTGTAACGCTGATGAAGGTGATCCAGGGGCATTTATGGATCGGGCCGTCTTAGAAAGCGATCCCCACCGTGTTTTAGAAGGCATGGCGATCGCCGCCTATGCAGTGGGGGCAAATCATAGTTATATCTACATTCGCGCCGAATATCCCCTGGCAATAAAACGTCTGGAAAAAGCCATCCAACAAGCCAAAAGATACGGCTTAATGGGGTCACAAATCTTCGAGTCTCCCTTTGACTTCAAAATTGACATCAGAGTAGGCGCAGGGGCGTTTGTTTGCGGGGAAGAAACCGCTTTGATCGCCTCCGTAGAAGGAAAACGGGGAACCCCTCGCCCTCGCCCTCCCTACCCCGCAGAATCAGGGTTATGGGGCGATCCTACCCTGATCAACAATGTGGAAACCTACGCTAACATCGTCCCCATCATTCGAGAAGGAGGGGACTGGTACGCTAGTATTGGCACAGAAAATAGTAAGGGAACTAAGGTTTTTGCCCTGACAGGAAATGTAGAAAATAACGGATTAATAGAGGTTCCCATGGGAACTTCTATCCGAAAAATTGTCGAAGAAATTGGCGGCGGAGTTCCCAATCAAGGAACAGTAAAAGCGGTACAAACCGGCGGACCTTCAGGGGGCTGTATTCCCGCCCATTTATTAGATACTCCCGTCGAATATGACTCCTTACAAAAATTAGGAACTATCATGGGATCGGGGGGAATGATCGTTATGGATCAAGATACCAGTATGGTTGAAATTGCCAGATTTTATATGGATTTTTGTCAAGAAGAAAGTTGTGGAAAATGTGTACCTTGTCGGGCAGGAACGGTACAATTATATGACCTATTAACTAAGTTAATTGAAAGGAAAGCAAATCAACAAGATTTAGATAAATTAGAAGCCTTGTGTCAGATGGTAAAAGATACCAGTTTATGTGGTTTAGGAATGACTGCGCCTAACCCAGTGTTAAGCACATTGCAGTATTTTCGAGAAGAATATATTACCTTACTTCAATCTACTTAGGGTTAAACTAATGACAGTTAAAACATTAACCATTAATGATCAACTAATTACTGCATCAGCAGAACAGACAATTTTAGATGCAGCAAAAGAAGCAGAAATTAAAATTCCTACCCTGTGTCATTTAGAGGGGGTTTCTGATGTTGGAGCTTGTCGTTTATGCTTAGTTGAAATTGAAGGCAGTTCTAAACTACAACCTGCTTGTGTTACCCAAGTTCAAGAAGGGATGGTTATCCAGACAGAAACAGAAAAATTAAAAGAATATCGACGTATGGCGGTTGAACTTTTGTTTGCAGAAGGAAACCATGTCTGTGCGGTTTGTGTGGTCAATGGAAATTGTCAACTGCAAAATGTAGCTATTAAGGTAGGAATGGATCATTCCCGTTTTCCTTATAAGTTTCCGAAACGAGAAGTTGACCTATCTCACCGATTATTTGGAATGGATCATAACCGTTGTATTTTGTGTACGAGATGTGTTAGGGTTTGTGATGAAATAGAAGGGGCCCATGTCTGGGATGTAGCGAATCGTGGAGGTCAATCTTTTATTGTTTCAGGTATTAATCAACCTTGGGGAGAGGTTGATGCTTGTACTTCCTGTGGTAAATGTGTTGATGCTTGTCCCACTGGGGCAATTTTTCGTCAAGGGAGTACCGCTTCTGAAATGACCTGCGATCGCAGTACCCTGGAGTTTTTACACAGAGCTAGAACTAAAAAAGAATGGACAAGATAATGACTGTAGGGACTTAATATTATGTAGGGCTTAATAATATTAAACTCGTAAACAAGTTACAATTAACCATTAAAAACCATGAAAAAGATTAAATTAGCAACAGTTTGGTTAGCGGGATGTTCTGGTTGTCATATGTCCTTTTTGGATCTGGACGAATGGTTATTAGAATTAGCCCAAAAAGTAGACATCGTATATAGTCCCATTGCTGATATTAAAGACTATCCAGACGGAGTTGATATTTGTTTAGTAGAAGGGGCGATCGCTAATGAAGAAAACTTAGCATTAATTAAAGAAATTCGACAGAAAACCAAGTTTATTATCTCCTTTGGAGATTGTGCTGTAACGGCTAATGTTCCTGGGATGAGAAATATGTTAGGCCCCGCAGAAACTGTGTTAAAACGCTCTTATTTAGAGCTAGGAGATATCACCCCTCAATTACCACAAGAACCTGGTATTGTCCCAGAATTATTAGATAGAGTGAGTCCGGTTCATGAAGTGGTCAATGTTGATTTATTCTTACCAGGATGTCCCCCCAATGCAGCAAGAATTCGCTCAGTAATTGAACCGTTATTAAAGGGAGAAAGTCCCGTTATGGAAGGGAGAAAAATGATTAAATTTGGTTGATTTTTTGATGATTAATGGCCTTACAGACTTAACAGTGTTAAGCTCCTAGGTTATTTTTACATTTATCCTATAAATAGAGGTAATTATGTCTAAAACTATCGTAATTGATCCCGTCACCCGTATCGAAGGCCATGCTAAAATTTCCATCTTTTTAGATGATGCTGGTCAAGTAGAAGACGCTAGATTTCATGTAGTAGAATATCGAGGATTTGAGAAATTTTGTGAAGGTCGTCCTATGTGGGAAATGGCCGGAATTACTGCCAGAATCTGTGGAATTTGTCCGGTTAGTCATTTACTCGCATCAGCAAAAACAGGAGACAAAATTTTGGCCGTTAAAATTCCAAACGCGGCCGAAAAATTAAGAAGATTGATGAATTTAGCCCAAATTACTCAATCCCATGCCCTCAGTTTTTTTCATCTTAGTAGCCCTGATTTCTTATTAGGATGGGACAGTGATCCTGCCCAAAGAAATATTTTTGGTTTGATAGCATCTGATCCAGAATTAGCTAGAAGTGGCATTCGTTTAAGACAGTTTGGACAAACAATTATTGAACTTTTAGGAGCAAAAAAAATCCATGCAGCTTGGTCTGTACCTGGAGGAGTCAGATCTCCTTTATCAGAAGAAGGCAAACAATGGATCAGCGATAACTTACCGGAAGCCTACGAAACAGCTAATAATGCACTCAGTTTATTTAAAGGAATTCTTGATAGATTTGAAACAGAAGTTAAAACATTTGGTCAGTTTGATTCTCTGTTTATGGGATTAGTTGGAGAAGACGGACTTTGGGAACATTATGGGGGACATATTCGCTTTACCGATAGCCAAGGAAATATTGTTGCCGATAACTTAAAAGAAGAAGACTATAAAGACTTTATTGGGGAGTCAGTTGAAAAGTGGTCTTATCTTAAATTTCCCTACTACAAACCATTAGGATATCCTCAAGGAATTTATCGCGTTGGCCCCTTAGCAAGACTCAATATTTGTTCTCATTTTGGTACAGCTAAAGCTGATCAAGAATTACAAGAATACCGCGATCGCGCTGGAGGGGTAGCCACATCATCCTTCTTCTATCATTATGCTCGATTAGTGGAAATTTTAGCGTCCTTAGAACGCATTGAAAGATTAATTAATGACCCTGACATTTTATCAAATCATACCCGTGCTAAAGCAGGAATTAATAATTTAGAAGCCGTTGGAGTTAGTGAAGCCCCAAGAGGAACCCTTTTTCATCATTACCAAGTTGATGAAAACGGCTTAATTAAAAAAGTAAACCTCATTATTGCTACGGGAAATAACAACTTAGCGATGAATCAAACTGTTGCTCAAATTGCTAAATATTATGTTAAGGGAAATACGATGACAGAAGGAATGTTAAACCGTGTAGAAGCAGGAATTCGCTGTTATGATCCCTGTTTAAGTTGTTCAACTCATGCCGCAGGACAAATGCCCTTACAAATTCAATTATTTGCTTCAAATGGCGAATTACTCGATGAAGTTTTCCGAGATTAATTATATTTAAGACCCAAAAATAGAGTCATAAATGAGTAAAGCATCGAACCTGGAAACCTCAAAAAACATCTTAGTGATTGGCTATGGAAATACTTTAAGAAGTGATGATGGTGCCGGTCAGAAAATTGCTGAAATCGTTGCTAACTGGAACTTTAAAAATGTCATTTCTCTGCCTTTACATCAACTTAGTCCCGAACTTGCTGAAAACATTTCTCAAGCAGATTTAGTGATTTTTATTGATGTCCAAGAAACCACCAATCAAGAAGAGGAAAAACCACAAATTAAACAACTCAAATTAAATAACAATCATACTAACTTCAATCCTCATCATAGTAATCCTTGGAATCTTTTGGCACTGACTAAAGCCCTTTATCAAAAAGAACCCCTGGTTTATTGGATTTTAATTCCTGCCAATAATTTCAATTTTGGCGAAGATTTCTCCTCTATGACGAAAAATGCGATTAATTTAGCTCTAGAAGAAATTAAAAAAATCCTCTGTTTGACGATTCCATCCCCATCATGAATATTAACTAATTCAAACTTTTTTAGCAAAAGAATACCCCTGAAAAAATATGAGATAACATGGGTATAGGAGGAAGGTGTTTATGTCACTCAACCTTCAGACGAATAACATGAAAATAGATTATTTAATCGTCGGTAGTGGCTTGTCTGCTTTGGTATTTGGAGCATTAATGGCCAACGCAGGAAAACGGGTCAAAATATTAGAAGCCCATGAACATCCAGGGGGCTTTGGTCACAGCTTCACTATCGGTAATAAATATACCTTTAATGCCCAACTTCATTATGTTTGGGATTGTGGAGAAGGCGAACCAGTTAATCGTGTCCTTAAACGGTTAAATCTGGCTAAAGAAGTCACCTTTGAACGTTATAATCCCAACGGATTCGATCACATGAGAATGCCTGGTTTTTCCTTAGATATTCCCTCAGATTCTCAAGAATTAATTGGTCGTTTATCTGCCTTATTTCCCGCAAATACCAAGCAAATTAGTCAATTCATTTCAGAAATTCAAACTGTTAGCCAAGGCTTAAAATATCTCTCACCTCCCCTAAGTCCGCTTAAATTATTTAAGCATTTTTCAGAAGTTTGGTGTGCCATTAAATATGTTAATAAAACCCTTCAGGATGTTTTTAATCAATTTCAGTTACCCCAAGCAGCCCAAACTTTATTAGCCTTACAATGGCCAGATTTTTTATTACCCCCAGAACAATTATCATTTTATGCCTGGGTTATCTTATTTACAGGCTATCAAAGAGGGGCTTATTACCCAACAAAGCACTTTGAATTTGTTATCAATTCCTTGGTTAATATCATTGAAAACAATCAGGGTGAGGTATTGTTTAATCAAGAAGTGACTGAATTTATTGTTAATAATAAAACTGTCACAGGGGTTAAAACCATTGATCGTTTAACCCATCAATCCCATGAATTTACAGGACAAACAATTATTAGTAATCTTGATCCCCAAAAAGCCGCCCAAATGATCGGTATTGAAAAATTTTCGAGGGCAGTACAAAACAAGCTAAATTATGAATATTCTCCCTCTAATTATGTGGCTTATTGTGTGGTTAAAAATCTCGACCTCAGAGACTATGGATTTGGCAAATGGAACACTTTTCATAGTGAGCAGCAAGATTTGAATAAAGCCTTTAAACAAATGTATGAGGAACAGGACTTTTCTCAATTAAGTTTTGCGATTACCACCCCGACTTTATTGACTAAAGAAATTAGAGATTGTCCAGAAGATTGCCAAGTAATTCAATTTTTAACTGTCGCCAATTATGATTATTTTAAACAGTTAAAAGAACAGGATAAAAAAGCCTATAAACAAAAAAAAGAAGAAATTTTAAACATCATGCTTGATCTAGTTGAAAAACACTACATTCCTAATTTAAGACAACATATTGTCTTAAAAATGACGGGAAGTCCCACAACTAATGAGCGTTTTTGTTGGTGTCCTCAAGGTAATTCCTATGGGTCCAATTTAACACCAAAACAAATGGGATTAGGACGTTTAAACTATGAAAGTTCCTTAAATAATTTCTATTTTTGTAATGCTTCGTCAGGATATCCAGGATTTGCGGCAACCTTTTGGACGGGAGCAGTTTTGTACCAAAAATTATCCGGTGATTTGATTTTATCTTAGATAAAAAATGTCATGATAACTAATTTTTAAAAAGGAGTAAATGAGGTTTGAAACAATGCAAATAGCAATTATTGGTGGTGGTGCAAGTGGCATGATTACTGCTTATTTACTCGAAAAACAAGGGCATCAAGTGACAGTTTTTGAAAAGCAATCTATCTTAGGGGGTCATATTCGGACATTAAATCAAAATGTTAAACCAAATCACTCAGACTCTAATTTAATTTTGGAATGCGGGGTATTAGAATTTCCTGTTGTCTTTCATAATTTTATCAATTTAATGCAGGAATTAGGCATTGAATTAGAACCTGTTAACACGGGTTCTGGTTTATTTCTACAAGATGGTAGTCACTTTTTATCTGGGGGAATGATTAAAAAGAATTATCAAGGATGGCAAAGATTCCTTGAATATATTCGTTTAGATACATTATATGCTCGTTCCGCAGGACTCTTGGCAAAAATTAAATTTGGTCAAGAATCAGCCTTTCATCATCATCCCATGTCCGACTATTTGCAAGGTCAATGTATTCGGAATTGTTGGCTAAAATTATTGTTAATGTATAGCTATTCTATGTCATTTGATCTGATCGATCAATTTCCGGCTGCTTTAGGAATTCCTATTGTAAGGGATTATGTATTTGTGGATTGGTTGAGGATAAAGGGCGGCGTATATTCTTATATAAAAAAAATTCAAGAAAATTTGCGGGGAAAGATTTTTCTGAATGCAGAAATTGTGGGTATTTCTCGACAAGATAATACCGTAACCCTTCACCTATCCCCAGGAGTAGAAAAACAATTTAATCATCTGGTTTTTGCCACCCCTCCCGATCAAATTCTGACCTTATTATCTGACCCGACAGAAGCGGAAATTAAACGATTTTCTCTCTGGAAAAAAAATCAAGCGACTACAATTATTCATCATGATCATTCAATCTATCAAAGATACGGCATTGCAAAATTCTCGGAATTTGACTTTTTTCAAACCGATAAAGGATGGGGGTATAATGCCTATTTGAATCAAATTTGTGCCATCTCATCCTCTGATAAATATAGTTTGGCTTTTGACTTAGAGACTTTAATTGCCAAAGATAAAATAGTGCATATTCAAGAACATCATACCCCCCTATATACCGTCAACGCTTTTGAATTTGTTGATGCAATTATTAAAACCAATGGGGAAAATAATACTTATTATGCAGGGGCCTATTTAGCTGATGGTTTACATGAAGGGGCTGTTACTTCAGCTTTACGGGTTGCTCAATTAATTGGTCACTAAAAACAATGGTCTATTCTCATCTTTGGCCAAAATTATTAATTTAGTATTAAAATTAGAAAGCCACAAAAATCAACCGGAATAAATTTATGATCATCGAAAGTGCTGAAATCTTTTTATTTGAATTACCTCTGATTAAAACTTATCGCACTAGCTTTGCTGAGATATCCCAAAAAAGAAGTATTTTAGCTAAATTATCAGCTGCGGGTATGTCTGGATATGGAGAAGGTTCGACCCTTCCTTTTCCCTTTTATGTCCCCGATTATGCTGATACTTCATTTCTGGTTCTTAAAGATTTTATTCTTCCTCAAATTATTGGTAAAAACATCGAAAATCCGGCTGAAATTTGTCAGCTATTTTCCCATATCAAAGGTTACTCATTTGCCAAAACTGCTGTAGAAACAGCCTTTTGGGATCTTTATTCACAACAGCTACAACAACCCCTCTGGCAACTCTTGGGAGGAACTTCTAATCAGGTTCAAGTGGGAGGAGCAATCGGTATCATTAAAGATGAATATAAATTACTTGATGAAGTTGCTTTAAATGTGGAAAATGGTGTGCCGCGAGTTAAACTAAAAATTGAACCTGGTTGGGATATTCAACCCCTAGAAAAAGTCAGACAGAACTTTCCTGACTTACCCTTACTAGCAGATGCTAACTCAGCCTATTCTTTAAAAAATCTAGAATTATTAAAGACTTTAGATAACTTTAATTTAATGATGATAGAACAGCCTTTAGCTTGGGATGATATTGTTGATCATGCAGAGCTTCAAAAGCAAATTAAAACGCCTATTTGTCTGGATGAAAGTATTCTTTCTGTAGAAGATGCTCGCAAAGCCATTAAAATAGGTGCTTGTCAAATTATTAATATTAAGCCAGGAAGAGTAGGCGGACTCACTGAAGCTAAAAAAATACACGATCTCTGCAAATCTCAAAATATTGGGGTTTGGTGTGGTGGAATGCTAGAATCCTCTGTCGGACGTTTTTTTAACCTAGCGATTGCTACATTAGATGGCTATATTTATCCAGCAGATATGTCATCAAGCGATCATTATTTTGCCGATGATATTGTTACCAATAAATATAGCGCACAGGGTGGAATCGCTAAAGCCCCCGATTTTCTGAGTGACTTTGCTGTCAATGAGGAGAAACTAAAAAAATACACAGTCTCCTCATACCAGTTTTCCCTATAAAAGCTGTTTTCTCTAAAATGATCTTGAAAGTTTTTGTTTACGGAACCCTAAAACCAGGGGAACGAAATTATCCTATTTATTGCGAAGGCCAAGTCATTAAAACCTGTCGCGCTTACACCTATGGCTATCTCTATCACCTTAATTTGGGGTATCCGGCTATGATGTCAGGAGACAGTAAGGTCAAAGGTTATTTATTGACTTTTGCCGAGGAAATGGCCTTAAAAAAGTTAGATAAGTTAGAAGACTATGAGCCTCAGCGATCGCCGCAAGATAACCAATACATAAGACAAAAACTGCCAATTTATAATGTTACAGGAGAGCCATTAGGGGAAGCTTGGGGCTACCTGATGACCCCTGAAAACATTCAAAAATTTCGTGGAACTTTTCTTAAATCAGGATGGTGGACAGACAAAGACAACCCTAGGGAACCGTGGGAGGAATATCAACCACCGGACGATTGAGGGCAATCGTCAAAGCTTCCCCTTCTCCTTGAGGGTTGGTTAAATTTTCAGCATAACGAGGAGACAAGAAACCATCTCGTAACCCCAAATGAGACACCGCACCCACCACAATAGCGGCGATCGCTAACCCGCCAACCAATACCCCTCGTCTGCTACGCTGTTGATCATCAACGGCATCAAAAACGCGCTCAGACAACTGCTCAGCAGTTACAGGACTATGGGGGACAGGGGCGGTTGGTATTTCTCGCTGAAGACGCAACAACTGCTTATATAGGTGATGAAACTGAGGATCAGTGTCAAGCCATTGCTGGACTTGTTTGCGTTCTGTTGCTGTCACTTCCCCATCCAGATAGGCACTTAACAACTCAAAACGCTCAAACTGATTATCCATATCCCTTGAATCAATGGCCTCGGGCCCTTTCTCTTGTTGAAAATCAGACATCATGAATTAACCTCTCCTAGAAGCTAAACCAAGACACTTGGCTGCGGAGACGGATGCTAAATAATAGCAATGTCATGACACCCCTCACAAATGATGATTGGGATGACTATAATCCCAATTAGTCGAGATATTGTTGTAGAACTGATTGTAATTTAGCTCTAGCTCTAGCAATGCGAGATTTAACAGTTCCTAAAGAAACTCCCGTCATTTCCGCGATTTCTTCGTAAGCGAGGCCTTCAATTTCTCTCAGGACAATGGTAGTACGGAAAGCTTCTGGTAAATCAGCGATCGCTACCTGCAAACGGTCATAAAATTCGCGGGTGGTGAGATTATCATCAGGACTTGGATAATCAGACACAATATCCCATTCAATTTCTCCATCTTCGACCCGCCGAGGCGCGTCTAGGGAGATGGGATGACTTACGCGCTTGCGCTTACGCAATTCATCATAAAACAAGTTAGTAGCAATGCGACTCAACCAACCCCGAAATTTCATCGGTTCATTGAGACGCTTAATGTTGCGGTAAACACGAATCCAAACTTCTTGAGCGAGATCAGCCCGATCTTGCCAATCAGGGGCGAGATGGTAGAGAATCCGATCTACATGGGACTGATAGCGGTGCAATAGTTCAGAAAATGCCCCACGTTCTGGCTGAGAGCCTTCCTGACACCGGAGAATCAAATCATAATTTGAGAGTTTTTCTGGGGACACCTTGGACTGAGACTGTTGCCATTGGCCTAATAATCCAGGTGCAGAAATTGCTTGACTCATGAGCTTACCCAACGCATAATTACTCCTCACGTTATCATCTCTTGACGCATCGGTAAAAATAAGGTTCCCCAGTGGCTCATTTTTGTAGGCGTTCAATCAGGGGCCAGGGATTTGAGCAGATCGGTCATTTTCTCAAAAATGTCATTGCGTTGGGTTTTTTCCAGGGGATTTCTGCCAGGTACCGTGGGACAAGCTACATAGCGTTGAATCCCTTCTTCTACCTGTTGAGCAATCAAGGTTTGTAGTTCTTCTTTTGCCCGCTGACGTTGGTATTCTGCCCCTTCCTGGGTAGTCGCATAGAGAGGGGGTAAGCGATTAAGAGCATAAGCAGCAATATCTCCCACGTCTAACTGACAAGGTTCTTTTGACTCTAGCGCAGCAATACGATTAATCGCTTCACTCAGTACCAATTCTTCCATGAGGTTGATAAACTGTTTTCGTGGCACGGCTTTGACTTCCCCTGTCAATAATGCTCCCATGAGTTGATCTAACGCCATATACTCATCTATAGGAAGTTCTGCGGCTGATTCACAAATCCTTCCGACTTCTTCTTCCATGTTTGGCGTTAAAAAGCCATCTTTGAGGGCTTGGTCGATAATGTTTTGAATGCTCATAAGGTCTAATATTGTCTTGAATCGAGCAGTCTGGTTGGTAATTTCAGGTTGCCCATTTTGGGGATAAAAGTTGCAAATTGAAAGAAATTGATTAGGCGGGTTTAATATAAACCAATGCCTGTCGCCAAATCAGAATCGGTTGTTGAGACTCATCAGACAGACAAATACTTTGAGAATCTTGCCAAAGAACATTGCCCACTAACGTCTCATCCGTCGTTAGCTTGATGGCTATTTTTTGTTTATCTTTGATGTATTTCTGCACTTGTCGCACACTGGGCAACCCTGTATCAAATTCGGTCATTATTGCTCAAAATAAATGTTGACTATTCTTCCAATTATCAGCGATCGCTTGTCCTTCTTTCTCTGGTGATTGATAATTGTTTATAAGACAAGGGAAGGACTGATCATCATGGAATTTACTAAATATCAAGGATTGGGTAACGATTTTATTTTAATTGACAACCGCGCTAGTTCAACTCCCCTCATCTCTCCTGAACAAGCTATTAAAATGTGCGATCGCCATTTTGGGATTGGGGCCGATGGGGTGATTTTTGCCCTCCCAGGTGATCAAAATAGTGATTACACCATGCGGATTTTTAATTCTGATGGGTCGGAACCGCAAATGTGTGGTAACGGAATTCGCTGTTTAGCCCGTTTTTTGGCTCAATTAGAAGGTCAAGAACTCATCGGAAAGTCCTATCGCATTCAAACTTTAGCGGGTATCATGATCCCTGAAATACAAGCTCAGGGACAGGTTAAAGTGGATATGGGAACCCCCTATCTGTTGGCCAAAGAAATTCCTACCACCCTGGGAAGTCCTGATGATAAGGTGGTTAATCAACCCTTAGACGTGGCCGGAAAGTCTTGGTTAGTTACCTGTGTGAGTATGGGAAACCCTCACTGTATTACCTTTGTGGATAATGTTGCTAGTATTGCTTTAGAAAATATTGGCCCCAAGTTTGAGCATCATCCTGTGTTTCCTGAACGGACAAATACGGAGTTTATTGAGGTAGTTCGTCCTGATTATCTGAAAATGCGGGTTTGGGAACGGGGGGCCGGGATTACCCTCGCTTGTGGTACGGGGGCCTGTGCATCTGTGGTTGCAGGGGTTTTAACCGGAAATTGCGATCGCCTTTGTACCGTTGAGTTACCTGGGGGATGTCTCACCATTGAATGGTCAGAGGTTGACGGAAGACTCTATATGACTGGCCCCGCAGAAGCTGTTTTTACGGGTCAATATTATTAATCTTTGTCAGGAATTGGGACATAATAATATTATGTCCCAACAGTTAATTTATTTATGGATTTAACACTGTTCAATCCATAAATAACCATTGCCCCTGAAATATTCATAAGTAAGTTAAGATAAGATGCTATTAAACTACAATCCGAACCATTGTTTCCCTTCTGCTGAAGATTTACCGGACTCTGATGATACACCTGTGGATAACGAACTACAAGACTTAATTCCCCATGTCCTCAAAGATATTCTTGCCTTAATTTGGTCGGAGAGAATGGATTGGTTTTTTGGGGTAGATATGGGAATATATTACAACCCGAAACAACCCACTGATGTGATTGTTCCCGATGGTTTTTTAAGTATTGGAGTTCCCCGTATTATTGATTCGGATTTACGGTTATCCTATGTATTGTGGGATGAACAAGTTATTCCTACTATGGTCTTAGAAGTGGTATCTCAAACCAGACGGGCAGAATATACCAACAAGAAAGAAGATTATGCAAAAATGGGGGTTCTATATTATGTAATTTATAACCCATTACGCAAACGTAAACCCCGTTTAGAAGTCTATCAATTAAACAATAAAGAATATGAATTATTGCCAGGAGAACCCGTTTGGTTGTCTCAAATTAACTTGGGAATTGGGAGAGAAACTGGCATTTATCAAGGGATTGAAAGAGAATGGTTATATTGGTATGATCAACAAGGTAAACGGTATTTAACCCCTGAAGAAAAGGCAGTAGAAGCCCAACAACAAGCCTTAGAAGCTAAACAACAAGCCTTGGAAGCTAAAGAAAGAGCAAAACTACTAGAAGAAAGACTAAGAAGTTTAGGAATTGATCCTAATGAATTATAAATTAGTTGGGGTCAGGACATAATACTATTATGTCCCTACCGTTAATGTTTGTAGGGATTTGACAATGTTAAAACTATAATTATCCATTGGTTACTGTTAAACCTTAATAATAAATTTGGGTTACTTAGTATGTAAAAAAATAAAAAAATCCGATTGAATTTAATGAAAATTATTTTTAGTACACTGTTTATCATTACGCTTTTATTAATCATGAAAACTTATTCTATCACCTCATCATCCTCTTATTCCCTATTAACCGATCCCTTTCTTCAATTCCCCACAGAAACCTCGGTAAAAGTTGTTTGGTTTACTGAGTTTCCTGGGGTTGACCATAAAATTTTTTATGGAGATAATTTAGACAAAATAGCTATTGCTCATACAACAAAATTAAGTCGTACAAGAGAAGATGAAGGTTCAAAAATCACCCCATCCTATTCTCAAACAACTCCTAGAAAAATTTGGCGACATGAAGGAGAAGTTATCGGGTTAACATCAGGGGTTAGAACACCTTATCAAGTCATTAGTGTAGTAGAAGAAAATGCTACTAAAAAAAACATTATTCAAAGTCCAATTTTCTCCTTAACTTCCTTACCTAAACCTGGGACATCTCTAAAAATACTCTTGACATCTGATCATCAATTAATGCCAATGGTAGCAGCTAATTTACAAAAAGTTGTAGAAACAATTGGTCAAGTTGATGCCATCTTTTTTGCAGGAGATTTAGTTAATATAGCTGATCGTGCTTCGGAATGGTTTGATGATCAAAGAGGTGGGGCATTTTTTCCCTGTCTTCAAGGAAAAGCAAATTATCAGCTAGAAAAAGAAGGTAATACAACAATTTATTATGGGGGTAAATTAATTCAATATGCGCCCTTATTTCCCACCATTGGTAATCATGAAGTTATGGGAAGATTGTCAGAAAATACCAGATTAACTCAACAATTTGTTGATGCGATACCTTCTGAAGTAGCAGAAAAAATTTATTTAGAAAAAGCCCCAAAAATCAATCCTAATAACAATAGTCAAATCAAGCAAAACTGGATTAAGAATAATTCTTTTAATACAGAAACCTATCAAGAAATCTTTTCTTTCCCTAAAAATAATGGAAACCATCAAAACTATTATGCTGTGACATTTGGTGATATTCGTTTAGTTGTCTTATATGCTACTAATATTTGGAGATCGCCGAGTTTAGAACCAAATGTTAAAGGGAGATATAAAGAGTCACAACAAGATTTAAACAACCCTGAAAACTGGGGTTATGGACAACATATATTTGAACCCATTAAAAAAGGAAGTTCTCAATATCAATGGTTAGAAAAAGAACTAAATAGTCAAGAATTTAAACAAGCAAAATATAAGATTGTCATGTTTCATCATCCTGTTCATACCTTGGGGGGAAATATTGTACCCCCTTATACTGATCCGATGCCTAATATTAATTATAATAACAATGGTAGTATAGAAACAGTTCGTTATAAATATCCTCAAGAAAATGATTATATTATTCGAGATTTAATGCCCCTTTTAGAAACCGCAAAAGTTAACTTAGTTTTCTTTGGTCATTCCCATCTTTGGAATCGTTTTCTGAGTCCTAGCGGTATCAATTTCTTAGAATCTTCTAACGTTGGCAATAGTTATGGCGCACATTTAGGAGAAAATAAACGTCCTATACCCCCTGATTATTCTAACAATAATTATAGAGAAACAGGTAATCCCAATGGACTCGAACCAATTATTCCTAATCTTAATCCTTTAAAGGATAAAAATAATAATCCCTTACCTTATATTGCCAGTAATGATATAACTATATTTAGTATTTTAGATACAGAAAAGGGAACCATTAGTAGTTATCGCTTTGATACTCGTCAAGGGAATTCAGAAGTCATTAAATTTGATGACTTTAAAATTATTGGGGAGTTTTAGGGTTATAATCCTCTTAGCTCATTGATCCCCATAACTAAAGCAATTTTGTCAATCCCTAGAATTAGGGTACAAATCTTGATATGCTGATAACAGTGTCACTTAAGCAACTCCCTGTCACGACTGTATTGCAAATGCTATAAGTGTTTGCCTAATTTGTCATAATCTGTCATAATATTTGCTTATTCACCGATCAACCCTTATCGTGAGTTTTTGATAATTATGAATCGTTTTTTATATGAAAAATCGATAACTTATCAAGGATATTTAATCATTCCTTTTCTGTTTACTAGAGTTGGGGGAGAGTTTATTTATTCCTATGCTTTATTAGCAGCAGAAGGTTATGAAGATGAATTTCATAAAGCGAAAAACCCATCGGGACTTTGCGCTAATAATTTGAGTGGTATTGTAGAAATTGCTCAACAACATCTTAACAAGTGTAGTCAAAACTTAAAAGACGATAACTATTTTGAGCAACGTTATACTTATCAGAATCATCTGATTATTATTCATCAAGAAGGAAACAAATGTTTTTATGACCATTATCCTTCCAATGAATTAAGAAATATTGCAGCACCAACCTTATTTTTCAACCCTGATGATTGTATTAATTGGATTAAACAAAGATTAAATCGCTCTCAGGTTAGGTAAAATTAATGACTAAACCCATCAGATTTTATCACCAAGACAAGTCCTATGGATTCTTTTCAAATTTTGCTCTCTATCCAATATATTTAAAAGATAAAATCTGGCCAACTTCAGAACATTATTTTCAAGCTCAAAAGTTTGCAGGAACGATTTATGAAGAACAAATACGTCAAGCAAAAGAACCAAGAAAAGCAGCACAGTTAGGACGCGATCGCCATAAACCCTTACGTTCTGATTGGGAACTCATCAAAGATAATATCATGGAAGAAGCTCTTTATGCTAAATTCACTCAACATCCTGAGCTAACCAAGAAGTTACTAGAAACGGGAAATGCTGAACTAATTGAGCATACAAGAAATGATATTTATTGGGGAGATGGTGGAGATGGTAAGGGCAAAAATAAACTAGGAAAATTATTAATGGAAACTCGTGAACGTATCCGCGATGAGTTTTAAAATCAACCAATTAATTTATGTTAAAAGGTAATTAATCATGATACAAACTCCCGCAAAAACTCTCACTTTAGAGGAGTTTCTACAACAACCAGAAACTAAGCCAGCTAGTGAATATATTAAGGGTAAAATTATTCAGAAACCTATGCCACAAGGAAAACATAGTATTATTCAAAGCGAACTTGTATCAGCGATTAATAATGTTCTCAAACCTAAAAAAATAGCTCGTGCCTTTCCTGAGTTACGTTGTACCTTTGGAGGCAGATCAATTGTTCCTGATGTTTCTATTTTCACTTGGGAAAGAATTCCCCGCGATGAGAATGGAGAAGTTGCTAATATATTTCTTTTCCCTCCAGACTGGACAATTGAAATTTTATCCCCCGAACAAAATCAAACTAAAGTTATCAAAAATATTCTCCATTGTCTCCAGTATGGGACTCAAATGGGATGGTTAATTGATCCCAAAGAGCAAACCGTTTTTATTTATCACCCTAAACAGGAAGTATTAGTATTTGATCAATCCGAAAATCTTTTAACTGTTCCCTCATTTACCAGTGAACTAAAGTTAACGATTCAAGATTTGTTAAACTGGTTATTAGAATAATTTATTTGAAGTCAAAATTAAACCCATGAAAGGACTCTGGTTAGAAAACAATCAATTACAATTAAAAACTGATATTCCTATTCCTAAACCATCTAATAATGAAGCTTTAGTCAGGGTTCTTCAAGCAGGGGTTTGTAATACAGATTTAGAATTATTACGGGGTTATTATCCCTATCAAGGTATTCTTGGCCATGAATTTGTCGGTATTGTTGAACAGGGGCCAGAACATTTAATGAATCAACGGGTTGTCGGTGAAATTAACGCCGTTTGTGGGGAATGTCGTTTCTGTCGTAATGATTCCCCTACCCATTGCGAAAACCGTACCGTTTTAGGGATTGTTAATCGTAACGGTGCCTTTGCTGACTATCTTACATTACCTGTTAAAAATTTACATAAAGTGCCTGATAATGTGAGTACAGATCTAGCAACTTTTACCGAACCTTTAGCAGCAGCATTAGAAATACAACAACAGATAAAAATAGGAGAAAATCAACGGGTTTTAGTGGTAGGAGATGGTAAATTAGGACAATTAGTCGCCCAAACTTTAGCCTTAACAGGATGTGATTTATTGGTGATTGGCCGTCACTCGGAAAAATTAGCTAATTTAGCGGCTAGAGGCATTAAAATAGGGTTAGAAAATGAGATAAGAGAAAGAAGTTTTGATATTGCCGTAGAATGTACAGGAAACCCCGCAGGATTTGAGATTGCCCGTCGTTCTTTATATCCTCGTGGTATTTTAGTTTTAAAGAGTACCTACGCCGGAAAATTAACCCTAGATGCTTCTGCTTTAGTCGTCGATGAAATTACGGTTATGGGTTCTCGTTGTGGCCCTTTTCTTCCTGCCTTGGAATTATTAGCCAATAACCAGGTTGATGTTGAATCTTTAATTCAAGCTCGTTATCCTTTAAGAGAGGGTTTAAAAGCATTTGATTATGCTCAACGTCGGGGTGTTTTAAAGGTTTTAGTTGAAGTTAGTTCCTAGGAGCAAGATGTTGAAGATTTTACCTTGGCTTTTGATTTCTCTGGTTGTTACGTTATCTTTTTGGATTCAGCCCGTAGCTGTTGCGAAACAAGTCAACCCAGATACAGCTACTTCTGCGATCCTAGTTTGTTTTTCTGGAGGTCAAGAAATCATCCGCAAAACTGTTTTAGAAGGCCCATTTGCTGACGAGTATAAATTTGCTCATGAGGTGAAAGTTATGGATAAAAAAGGAGAGCATCGCTTTAATTTTTCCGGTGGATTATGTATTATTGATCAAGGAATAGTTGCTACAAAAAAAAAGTTAGATTTGACCAATGAACTTAGTTGTTATTCAGGCGCAAACAAGGTAGTTGAATTTGAGGTTTACGGGCAAGAAACAACAGTAGATGAATATCTTGAAGGGAGAACATTCCTGGCAAAAACCCAGGGAAATTCAATCAATTCTGAATCGATTCATCGGTATTTGGTTTTTGGTGGAGGGGCCTGTCTTGGAGAGGAGATTAATTAGAAAATCTGGTGAATCTAATCTTTAGTCGTTCGTAGGGGCATAATATATTATGCCCCCACCCATTTGTGTTCCCTCTCATTTATCTTCCCAAATGAATCTGCAAATAACGGAGACTACTAAGCAAAAGCGTTGTCGAATCTGGGTAGTAAGAACCCCGTATGATACAGAATTTCGTCGTATAGCAAGGGACTGGTACGAACGACGAAAAAAAGGAATTATTAAAAGCGATAATTTTCAGTTACACCCACCCCGTAATCTCGACCATAATGTATTTACAAATAATTGTGGAAATCTCGAATATCCCCTTCTCTTTGAAGCTCGTATAATAGTTGATAAATATGAACTTACAGTTTTTAATGGGGACATCCTGAACCGTGGTAGCTGTAAAGTTTCTGATGGTTAAAAGATAGATAAAGTATTCATCGATTTCCATACCTCTTGAAGTATGGTGTTGGCCTCATTTAACTGAAGGTTGGCACTTGTAAAAGCTTTTATTAATTCATCATATTTCTTTCGTTTTGGTGAGCTTAATTTAGGAATTATCAACTTAATTGACATCAATTCTTTTGTTTTAATTCTATTATGTGATGACGATGTTCCAGACGTTAATGATTGAATTTGTTTTTGTGCATATTCAGACAAAAGCAATAACATAATCTCATGGGAGCTATAACCCTCCTTTGGTCGCATCACTTCAAATTCAGATGAACATTTTAGGTCAAAGGGCAGATTTGGTACGACTAATGCTCTAGGTATTCTTGGATTGATCTTTGAAAAGAGAATATCTCCTGATTGGCAAGGTTTTCCAGGGGTTTTTGGTTCATATTCCAGTAGTTCCCTGACATTTAAAGAACCAAAAGCCCCTAAATGAAGAACACTAATACATTTCTGTTCTTTGTTGATAGGAAATGCTAGTTTTTTTTTACTCGGAATAATGACTAAAGAATTGAGTGGTAGAATTTCATAATCTTCTGTATTAGCTAAATTTTCAATTATTTGAAGCGTTGATAAACGTTCGGAAGAATAATGGGAAGGAGTCCAGCCTTTTTCCGTAATTGTCTCTTGAGAAACCGTAACACAGGAAGGTTTGATAGAGATGACTTCTAAGTTTGAAAAAGTTTCTCTAGAATTGTTTTCATCACAAACAACCTGCACTAAAGTTGCCAGATCATTTTCACCTTCTGACTTTTTATATGGCACACCTTTTTTGGATGATACTTCATAACCAAGACTTAATACTTTGCTCATAAATACTATATTGTGTTTAGTAGGATGCTTTTTCTCAATTTCTAAAATACAAGTTTTTGTTCTTGTACCAGCTTGAGCAAATGTAACCGATGGCAACTCTGTCATCGATCTTATGGTTAGTTGGTTATGAATTTGGTCACGCAAATAATCAGGTAAACCACCGGAAGAAATCACAGAATCAGGTAACACAGCTAATAACAAACCACCAGGTTTAAGAAGGCTTATGTATCTATCAAGAAAAAGCAATTCTGAGTCAATATCTCCCCCGTGACTCTGAATATAATTATGAAGAAAAGTAAAAAAATCATAACTATGAAGGGATACATCAGACAAACTAAACCTTGCGCCAAAAGGTGGATTAGTCAGAATCAAATCACATTTTTCACGGTATGAATCTAAAGGAGAACCTCTTAATAATGAATTGCCTCGATAGATCTTTGCGTCTGTTATGCCAAAAAGTGCAAGATTCAAAAGGCTTAAACGTGCCATCCTATCAACTTTATCCTGTCCCAATAAAATCGGCTTTATCTCTTTACTCTCGCCCAACACCCAATTACGATAAAATTGAGCCAAGAATGATCCCACACCACAGGATGGATCACAAATAACGGGGGGGTTTAATGCTGTAAATTTTTTATTTTTGATGTCGTTAATTCCAATATCAACCATAAAATTAACGACTTCTGGAGGAGTCATATATTGTGCATCTTCAATATTTTGTCGAAAATTATCTCTAATAAAATGGCAAAATGCTTCGTTTAAAAATTCAAAAGACTCGGCTGTGTGGCTTCCTCTTAAATACCCATTAAATGAACTTAAAACTATCTGCCCTAAAGCTCTTGCTAAAGGTTCCTCTGATTCTGCAATATTGAATTTAGGGTTTTGGCCAAGAAGCGAATCACCATCATAATTAATGAGAATTGAACTTTGACTGGCTAAAAGCAGTGCATGGTTTAAAGACTCAATTAGCCCATTGTTGCTATCATGATTATTGAGAATTGTTTGTAAACTCGGCACTTTTGATTGTGGATCACGAACAGAGGCTATTTCAAGACAAAGCAATTTAACAATTTCATCGAGTTTCGTATTTGAATCTTCCAGTCTTCCTGAACCATGAAATAACTCTCTCATCTCAAAAAGACCAGCATTGAATTGTTTTAGAAGTTGGTTATCTTTCTTCATAGAATGATGTGTCTGTCAATTGCAATTTTAATCAGAGTGTAATCTGTTTTTAGATTATAAGCTCTGCCGAACCTAGAATGTAACATGATTAAAAATTATAAGCTTAAACCCTGAAGGGTTAAAACCCAGGCTTAGCATCAGGCTGTATAGACAGCCTTTGTTCTTAGAGAATAAGGCTTTAGCCTGTATTTATTGATGAATTTTACATGGCAAGTTCGGTAGAACCAATTATAAGAGATAAAGTATTTTTTGAAAATAAAAAAAGTTAATACGACAAATAAATTTCTACCGTTGTTCCTTGGTCTAATCCTTCACTAGATAGAGTAATATTTCCCCCCATTAACATCATAAAATTGCGAGAAATTGCTAACCCTAAGCCTGTGCCTCCATACTTACGAGTCGTCGAACTATCTGCCATAATAAACGGTCGAAATAGTTTTCCTTGTTTTTTAGGATCAATGCCAATTCCTGTGTCTTTAAAGGTGATTTTTACTTGTCTAAAATTGATATCTTGGTTAACAATTTCAGTTGTTATAGTAATTGTCCCTTTTGCCGTAAATTTGATGGCATTGCCTAAAACATTAAGTAAGACTTGTTTCAGTTTGGCTGGATCAGCATTTACCATAATTGTCTGAGCATTATCATCAGTAATCAATCTCAGTCCTTTGGTTTGAATGGTGGCATTTTGTAAATTGATAACCTCGGTTAATAACTGATTAAGATTAACAGGTTCAATTTTTACTGAGAGTTTTCCTGATTCAATTTTGGCAATATCTAAAACATCATTGATAATTCCGAGTAAATGAACAGCTGCTTCATTCGCTTGAGCTAAAAATTCTAATTCTTCTTCACGACTATCACAATAGCCATCCTTAAGAATTTGAAGACAACCAATAATGCCATTTAAAGGTGTTCTTAACTCATGGGAAGTAGTGGCCAAAAATTCACTCTTAATTCGGTTAGCATTTTGGGCCTCTTGCCAAGAAGAAACGATTTCTTCTCCCCAAGTTTGTAACCTTTGAATCATGTCTTGAATCGCCACGGCTAATTGATCAAATTCTCGAATTTTGAAGTTTAAAGGAATGGGATCTTTAGAATGGAGATGTTCTTTATTTAAAGCATAATCTCGTAACTTGATCACGGGACGAGATAACTCCCAAGCAATATAGAGAATGGCAAAAAAAGTAGCTGTTATTAAGGCTAAAACTAGATAGATTAAAACTCGTTGAATTTCTTGTAAAGGAGCTAAGGCATCGTCTAAAGGTGTAACCGCTAAAACAATCCATTTTTGACCTTTTTCTGCCGTCACTGGTGAAGGAATAGAGCGATAACCAGCTACTAATTCTACCCCATCCTTTTCTAACGCAAAAAGATGTAAAAAATCTTGTCTTCCCGCGAGCGCACTGCGAATTAAACTATTCAGACGTTCGGCATCTGCCTCTTGTTGAATATTATGTCCTACCTTTTGAGGAAAGGGATGGGCTAAAATCGTCCCCGACTGATTGATGACCACAGGATAGCCTTCTAAAGATCCAGGAACAGTCTTTTCTTTATTCAGAAGAGCCACTTTAATCACTAATTCGTAGAATAATCGGTTATTTTGATCGTAAATAGGGGCCGCTAATAATAATTTTAATTGACTATTTTGTGAATCCTCAAAGACATTTTGAGCAGGAGGAACTATCTGAATTAAGATCTGATCAGGTTGGGTCAATAATTCCGTTCTTTGTTGGGGCCAAGTTTGAGCATTAACAGCATTTTTCGGGGCATCTTGACAGGTACTCACCGTCAATTTTTGAGTCCTTAAATCCCTTAGTTGAAGACAAAGAATTTTTAGGGGAAGGGTAGTTGTTAATTGTTGCAGAAACTTCTGTTGATCCTGTTGAGAACCTGATCGCAGAACCAGACTATCACTCGCTGTTACTAAATTCGCTTTGAGAGCTTCCACCGAATCATTAAGACTTTGCCCTTTGCGGATCGCACTTTCCGTTAAATTCTGCCGCGCAGTTTCTAAAAAAGCCGAACGGCCCTTACGATAAGTTAAATAAACCCCCATCAGCAAGACGGGAACGCTAACTAAAAGCAAGCGGGACAAAAGAATACGGCGAAACGACAACTGCCCTAATGCCATGTCAATCTTGAAAGAGTAAGAGTTAGGTCTAGGGTAACACCTTCAATGGTCTTGCTCTTAAAACAAAAACGAGGTAAGATAAGAAATTGTGAGTTTTTGCCAAAGCCATGAACGCCGAACAAATTATCAACGAGATAGAAGCCGAACATCTCAAGAAGGATTTGCCGACCATCCACGTCGGTGATACCATTCGAGTCGGTGTGCGAATTCGAGAGGGTGGGAAAGAAAGAATCCAACCCTATGAAGGAACCGTCATTGCCATGCGGAATGGGGGAATTAACGAAACCGTTACCGTAAGGAAAACCTTCCAAGGGGTAGGAGTCGAGAGAGTATTTCTCTTACATTCCCCGCGCATTGCGAATATTCAAATAATCCGTCGTGGTAAAGTCCGCCGCGCGAAACTGTATTATTTACGCGATCGCATCGGTAAAGCCACTCGAATTCGTCAGCGATTTGATCGTCCTTTATAAAATACCCTAACAACAGCGCACACAAAGCGAGCAAATTAGGGTCAAACTGCGCTATGATAAAAAAGGTTTAGAGCATAGCCCTTGGTTATGGCTCAGGCAGTGCGCTCTTAGTTCAGTTGGTAGAACGCAGGTCTCCAAAACCTGATGTCGGGGGTTCAAGTCCTCCAGGGCGCGTAACCTTAGTTATTTAGAGGCCAATCAGGCGCAGTCACAAAAAACTCGTTGTTTTATGTTGGGGAGAGAACGACCGTGGTCAAAAAAGAAGGCACCAAAAAAGATAAAAGCGATGTGCAGCCAGCCAATAACCAATCAAAAGTCACCAAGCTAATTGGTGAAACTAAGGAAGAATTGGCCAAAGTTGTCTGGCCCTCTAGACAACAACTTTTAAGCGAATCAGCCGCCGTGATTCTCATGGTAAGCTTAGTCGCCACCGTTATTTATCTTGTGGATAACCTCTTTACTTGGGGATCTGGGAAGGTATTCTAATGAGTTTTGCTCACGATCCATCACTCGAACTCGAACAACAACAACAACAAGAACAGAAATCAGTCCCTCGCTGGTATGCTGTTCAGGTGGCCTCTGGTTGTGAAAAGCGGGTTAAAACCAACTTAGAACAACGAATTCACACCCTAGATGTGGCCAACCGCATCTTTCAGGTTCAAATTCCCAAAACCCCCACCATCAAAGTCCGTAAAGATGGCGCCCGTCAGCACGGTGAAGAAAAAGTCTTCCCTGGTTACGTCTTGGTGAAGATGATCATGGACGATGAAGCCTGGCAAGTCGTGAAAAACACCCCGAATGTGATTAACTTTGTGGGGGCTGAACAAAAACGGCGATACGGCAGAGGCAGAGGTCATGTGAGGCCAGTTCCCCTGAGTCCCTCAGAAGTGGAGCGAATCTTTAAACAAGCCGAGATTCAAGAACCCGTCGTCAAGATTGATATGGAAATCGGCGACAAAATTCTGGTTCTGTCGGGCCCCTTCAAAGAATTTGAAGGAGAAGTGGTAGAAGTAAGCCCAGAGAGGAACAAATTGCGAGCTTTACTCTCAATTTTTGGGCGAGACACCCCAGTCGAACTGGAATTTAATCAAATTGAGAAACAAAATTAATTAGCGATGGCCAAAAAAGTGGTTGCCTTGATTAAACTTGCCCTTCCTGCGGGAAAGGCCAACCCTGCCCCCCCCGTTGGGCCCGCCTTGGGTCAACATGGGGTCAATATCATGGCGTTTTGCAAAGAATATAACGGCAAAACCGCCGACCAAGCGGGAATGATCATTCCTGTGGAGATTTCAGTCTATGAAGACCGTAGCTTCACTTTTGTCCTCAAAACTCCCCCCGCTTCTGTTTTAATTCGGAAAGCTGCCGGGGTAGAAAGAGGCTCGAATGAACCCAACAAAACCAAAGTGGGCAGCATTACCCGCGATCAACTTAAAGAAATTGCCCAAACGAAAATGCCCGATCTCAATGCCAACGACATTGACGCGGCCATGAACATTGTTGAAGGGACAGCCCGTAACATGGGCATTACCATCAAAGACTAATCAATCTTAATCAGTAATTATGGGGAGAAGCCTTGCTTCGTTAGCACCCTAGGAGGATAGAATGCCCAAAAAACTCTCAAAACGGATAAAAGAAGCCTTATCCAAAATTGATCAAAACCAAGTTTATGAGCCGTTAGAAGCCTTAAAACTCCTCAAAGAAACGGCCACCGCCAAGTTTGATGAATCAGCCGAAGCCCATATTCGCTTAGGAATTGATCCCAAATATACTGACCAACAACTGCGGACAACGGTTTCCTTACCCAAAGGAACCGGGCAAGAAGTGAGAGTCGCCGTTATTGCTAGAGGGGAAAAAGTGCAAGAAGCCAGCAATGCGGGAGCAGATGTAGTAGGATCAGAAGAACTGATCGACGAAATTTTACAGGGCATGATGGATTTTGAGGTCTTAATTGCCACCCCTGATATGATGCCGAAAGTCGCTAAATTAGGGCGTTTATTAGGGCCACGGGGCTTGATGCCCTCACCCAAAGGGGGAACCGTAACGGCTGATCTTAGCAATGCGATCGCCGAATTTAAAGCCGGAAAATTAGAATTTCGGGCTGACCGCACAGGGATTGTTCATGTTATGTTTGGAAAGGCCTCATTTGCCCCGGAAGACTTGTTGGCTAATCTTAAAGCCTTACAGGAAACCATTGACCGCAACCGTCCTTCTGGGGCGAAAGGTCGCTACTGGCGGAGCATTTTTGTGGCGGCTTCCATGGGGCCATCGATCCAGGTTGACATTAGTGCCTTACGAGATCTAAAACTAGAAGAGGCATAAGGATAAAATAAGTAACTTATGTAGGGTCGAAGGGCCCTTCGCCCCTACGGGTAACTGTAAAATAAACCCCTAAAACAACTAAAAACTGAACTTTGGTTATACCGAAGACAGCAGGAGCAAACAGCTTAATATCCTGCCGAGGTTGAAGCCTGAAGACAGAAAACACACCAGAAATAAAGGGAGACAAAAGCTCTTTTTTCTGGGATGTGATTCGACTTCGGCCCCGGCATCAAGCTAGGGGTTTATTTTTTGTCCATCGATAAACTTTCCCACAAAACAAGGAGGTGAGAGCAGAATGGGGAGAAACAGGGAAAATAAAGCAGCGGTGATCGCCGATCTCAAGGAACTCTTGAGTGACGCGCAACTGGCCTTTGTCATTGATTATCAAGGGCTATCCGTTGCGGAAATTACCGATCTGCGGAACCGCCTACGTCCCACCGGATCTGTGTGTAAGGTGACAAAAAACACCTTTATGCAGCAAGCGGTGGCAGAAAACGAGACTTGGCAACCCATGACCAACTTTTTGAAGGGGTCAGCGGCCTTTGTCTTAGTCAAAGATGACGTGGGAAGCGCAGTTAGGGCTTATCAAGCCTTTAAAAAAGACACCAAAAAAACCGAATTTCGCGGTGGTGTCATGCAAGGGCAAGCCCTCAATGAAGACCAAGTCAAAGCGATCGCTGACTTACCCTCGAAAGAGGAACTCATGGGACAAGTGGCCGGCGCGATCAATGCGATCGCTACCAAACTGGCCGTTGGCATCAAAGAGGTTCCATCGTCTTTGGGACGGGGTATTAACGAAGTGCCAAGTTCCTTGGGTCGAGTCATCGGCGCAATGGCAGCCAAAGAAGAGGGCGATGGGACTTAAGCATCACCCCTCTAATCAATTGTGTTTGTTTCATTATCTAATTTGTTCATTTATTGTCAAGGAGTTAAACTATGTCTGCTGCAACTGATGAAATTCTCGAAAAGCTAAAAACTCTCTCTTTGTTAGAAGCTTCTGAATTAGTTAAGCAAATTGAAGAGGCCTTTGGGGTTAGTGCTGCTGCTCCTGCTGGTGGCATGATGATGATGGCTGGGGCTGCTGCTCCTGGTGCGGCCGCGGCTGAACCTGAAGAAGAGAAGACCGAATTTGATGTCATTCTTGAAGAAGTTCCTGCTGATAAGAAGATCGCCATTCTGAAGGTTGTTCGTACCATCACTGGTTTAGGACTGAAAGAGGCAAAAGATCTGGTTGAATCTGCTCCTAAAGCGATTAAGGAAGCGACTGGCAAAGATGATGCAGAAGCTGTCAAGAAGCAACTCGAAGAAGCGGGTGCTAAGGTTAGTGTGAAGTAAGTCTAACAGACCTTAGTCAATCTTTAAAGCAGGTACTTTTACCTGCTTTTTTGTTGAAAAAGCACAAGAAGCAATAAAATCAGGTAGGGTGGGCATTGCCCACCCTACCTTAAGTTTAAGCGTTAACTAAACTACGAGTATGACGTTCTTTTAGATAGGACATAAATTCTCGTCCTTCCCGTAAACGACGCACTAACATTTGCGGATCAACTAACATTTCTTTGACAATAGGAACGATAGTCTGACGACGGAAATAGAAGCGACGATACATCTGTTCAACTGCATCTTCAATTTCAGAGGCCGAGAGATTAGGATATTGTAAAGTAGACAATTGAATTCCCGAACTAGCCACTAAATCCTTATTAGTAAACCAGCCATTTTCTTGCGCTTGTTGATACAATTCTGTACCAGGATAAGGAGAAGCAATAGATACTTGAATCGTATGAGGACTCACTTCACAAGCAAAGCGAATGGTGTCTTCTATGGTTTCCCTTGTTTCATTCGGTAAACCAATAATAAAAGCACCATGCACCTTGATTCCTAACTTGGTGCAGTTTTCCATAAACTTACGGGCAACTTCTAATTTAATGCCCTTTTTCACCCCATCCAGAACCTTTTGATTACCGGATTCAAACCCAACTAATAACAAGCGTAAGCCATTATCTCGGAGAGTTTTTAAGGTGTCATAATCTAGGTTAGCGCGGGCGTTACAACTCCAGGTTAAATCTAATTTTTTGAGGTATTCACTAATGGCCATCACCCGCTTTTTGTCAATGGTAAAAGTATCATCATCAAAGAAATATTCTCTGACAGAATCACCCCAAATTGACTTAGCAAGTGCCATTTCTTGGCCTACAGCTTCGGGACTTTTAGCCCGGTATTGATGTCCCCCAATAGTTTGGGGCCAGAGACAAAAAGTACACTTAGCAGGGCAACCTCTTCCGGTGTACAAAGAAACGTAAGGATGGAGCAAATAACCGATAAAATAATTACGGAAATTGAGATTATCAGCATACACAGGAAAAACACTGGGCATAGAATCCCAATCATGAATTAATTCCCGTTCTTCCGTATGTTTAATATTACCGAATTGATCCCGGTAACTGAGTCCTTTAATCTGATCGTAGGGCTTACCTGCTGCTAATTCTTGACAAGTGTAATCAAATTCGTTGCGACAAACAAAATCTAAAATTGGGTTTTCTTCTAAGGTTTCAGTGGGCAAAACCGCAGCATGGGCCCCCAATAAACCCACTTGAGTGTCAGGGTTTTGGGCTTTAATAGCTTCGGCGCATTTAACATCATTGGGTAAAGTGGGGGTACTGGTATACATGATCACCAGTTCATAGTCCTTAGCCACTTTTAGGACATCTTCTACGGTTTGATAATGGGCCGGTGCATCAATTAACTTACTACCAGGCACCAAAGCTGCTGGTTGCGCTAACCAAGTAGGATACCAAAAAGAGGTAATTTCTCGTTTGGCTTGGTATCTGGCCCCTGCCCCACCATCAAAACCATCAAAAGAAGGGGGACTCAAAAATAGGGTTTTTTTCATCGTGTTTTCACTCACTACCACGTTATGCAATCTTGTTTCTAGTTTAATCTAGCAATTTCTTGCTGTGTCTTAAGAAAAGGAAAATCCTTGTATTTTACTTCTGACTTCTGACTTCTGACTTCTGACTTCAAACACACCCTCCCCGTTTCCCACCATTTTGCACTAAAGTAGAACCTAAGATGAATGGTAGGGGCGAACAGCCGTTGGCCTCTACTTAAAGTTAAACCTAAAAGGCCTTATACCATAAGGATACAAATTAGCTCTCTAACCCAGTTGATAACCAATAGGAGATAAATTAGCTTATGCAAGAGCTTGCTTTACGCTCAGAGCTTGACTTTAACAGCGACACCTATAAAGATGCTTACAGTCGCATCAATGCCATTGTCATTGAAGGTGAGCAAGAAGCTCATCAAAACTACATTGAGATGGCCAAACTGCTACCCGAAGACGAAGAGGAGTTAATTCGTCTCTCTAAGATGGAAAATCGTCATAAAAAAGGGTTTCAAGCTTGTGGTAAAAATTTAGATGTTACCCCTGATATGGCTTATGCTCAGGAATTTTTCGCTCGACTACACGAAAATTTCCAAACCGCTAAAGCCGAGGGCCAAATTGTCACCTGTTTACTCATTCAATCTCTGATTATCGAAGCCTTTGCGATCGCTGCTTATAATATTTATATTCCCGTGGCTGATCCCTTTGCGCGGAAAATCACTGAAGGGGTAGTCAAAGATGAATATACTCACCTCAACTTTGGGGAAGTTTGGTTACAAAAACATTTTGAAGACTCGAAAGCCGAGTTAGAACAAGCTAACAAAGATAACTTACCCATCGTTTGGAAAATGCTCAATGAGGTGGAAAACGATGCCGAAGTCTTAGGCATGGAAAAAGAGGCTTTAGTGGAAGACTTCATGATCAGCTATGGAGAAGCTTTAAGCAATATCGGTTTCTCTACCCGCGAAATCATGAAAATGTCCTCCTATGGGTTACGCGCTGCTTAAATTAACGATTTTCGCTTAATTAAGGCATCTTTAGGGGCTTAATACTATTAAGCCCTTATTTTGATGGTAAGATTGTTAAGGGTCTTAACTTTTTCTTATTATCTAGTCTCTTTTCTGCCTAATTATCATAAAGAATAATCAATGTTTGGTCTGATCGGTCATCTTACAAGTTTAGAACACGCCCAGTCCGTCGCTCATGCTCTTGGCTATCCTGAATATGCCAATCAAGGTCTTGATTTCTGGTGTTCAGCCCCACCGCAAATCGTTGATCATTTCCATGTTACCAGTGTGACAGGACAAACGATTGAAGGAAAATATGTTGAATCCTGTTTTTTGCCAGAAATGCTGGTAAACCGACGGATTAAAGCAGCCATTCGCAAAATCTTGAATGCGATGGCCTTGGCCCAGAAAAACGAGATTAATATTACGGCATTGGGGGGATTTTCTTCAATTATTTTTGAAGAATTTAACCTCAAAGATAACAGCCAAGTACGGAATGTGTCTCTAGAGTTTGATCGCTTTACCACTGGCAATACTCACACTGCTTATGTGATCTGTCGTCAGGTAGAGCAAGCATCAGCTAAACTAGGAATTGACTTATCTCAGGCCACTATTGCGGTTTGTGGGGCAACGGGAGACATTGGCAGTGCAGTCTGTCGTTGGTTGGATCGCAAAACGGAAGTTCAGGAACTTTTGTTAATTGCCCGTAATCAAGAGCGTTTACAAGGATTACAGGAAGAGTTAGGACGGGGCAAAATTATGGGCTTAGAGGAGGCTTTACCCCAAGCTGATATTATTGTTTGGGTGGCTAGTATGCCCAAAGGGGTAGAAATTAACCCTGAAACTTTAAAGAAACCCTGTTTAATTATTGATGGGGGTTATCCCAAGAATTTAGGTACAAAAATTCAACATCCTGATGTTCATATTCTCAAGGGGGGAATTGTTGAACATTCTTTAGATATTGACTGGAAAATCATGGAAATTGTCAGTATGGATGTTCCTTCTCGTCAGATGTTTGCCTGTTTTGCTGAAGCTATTTTATTAGAGTTTGAACAATGGCATACTAATTTTTCTTGGGGACGTAATCAAATTACTGTGACTAAAATGGAACAAATAGGAGAAGCGTCTGTTAAGCATGGGTTTCAACCTTTGTTAAGTTGGTAAGAAATTAATACATATTATTTATAATAAAGGTGGGCCATGCTCACCTTTATTCATTTTTATTAATTATTTAGAGAAGAAAGGGTACAAGATTATGTCTCATTCACCGTCAAAAGAACAAACGGAGAAAATTATTAAATGGTTAAATACTAACCGTCAAATGGTCTTAGATTTATATAAAAATCAATATATTGCTTACAATGAGGAAGGGATTATTAGTCATGGTGAAAATTTACAAGATGTTTTAGATATTGCTAATGCTTCAGAACAAAAATATTTAATTTATGTTGTTCCTCCTCATCGTTGTTCTCTTCAGATTTTACCGATTCATTCTCGTTTTAATATAGAATTTAGACAAGCAGAAGAAAAAATTATTTTTACTTGGCGTAATTAAAATTATGTTCTTTAATAGAACCGACATTAAGTATTTATATTTAATATTTAACGTAGAGTGGGCAATAGTTATTTTAGTGTTAAATTTTACCTTTTAATTGTTCTAATTCTTCTTTTATAGATAGGGTATTATAACCTAACTTAAAAGCTTTGGAACTATCTAAAGAAGTATCCGGCGATCGCGGAGCAGACATGGTTACATCTTTTTGTAAACAGGGAGTAATTAAATCTTGAGAAAAATCAAATATCTCTGCCATTAAACAGCCAAATTCATAACGAGAAACCCTTTCTTTTCCCCCTAAATGTAAGATGTCTCCTTCTAAGGTTTCTAAGGCTAACAATAGCCCTTTAGCGGCAGTTAAACCACTCACGGGGGTGCGATATTCATCGGTAAATAAACTTAATGCTTTACCTTCCCTAAATGTCTTCAAAAAGAATTGAATAAAACTCTCTCCATAGGGTGAAGGAATACCAAACATTAATGGCATTCTACAGATCACAGTTTTGGGATAAATTTCTAACATTCCTTGTTCTGCTTTAACTTTTTGTTCCCCATAATAACTAATAGGTGAAACCAGATCAGTTTCTTTATAGGGTGAATTTAAACCATCAAAAACTAAATCCGTTGAAGTAAAAACACAAGGAATATTGAGATCAGCGCATAATTGAGCAATATTTAAAGAAGCAGTAACATTAATTTTATAAGCATCTTCAGGATTATTTTGACAATAATTGGGTTTTGATGCTGCCGCTAAATGAATCCCTGCATCAGGTTTTATTTCATTAAATATTTCTTGCAAATCAATAAAATTTGTAACATCAACCTTGACAGATTTTACATTATTAATATTAATTTGATGAGAATAAAAAGTACCATAAACTTGCCAATTTTGTTGAGCATATTGACAAAGATTATAGCCTAAAAACCCACTGGCACCTGTTACTAAAAGCTTTTTCATGTTTCTATTATCATCATCTAATTTTATATTATTGTAGGGACAATTCATGAATTGTCCTTACTTAAATCAGCATTTCCATAGAATTAATAATAGATTCTGATTCTATTTTATCATCATTTCTTTCTAACAAAAATGCTTGAATTCCCACAGCTTTGGCCCCGTCATAATCTTCCTTTTTACTATCACCAATATGCCAAGCTTCTTGGGGTTGACACTGATGTTTTTCTAAGGCTTTAAGAAAGATGTTAGGATGAGGTTTTGCGGTTCCTGTGGTGGAAGAAATAGTAATAGTAGTAAAAAATTCACTCAAACAAAATAGATCAAGTACCTCATAAATTCTAGTATCAAAATTAGAAATAATTGCTAACTCAATGCCTTTTTGTTGCCAATGTTTTAAAGCAGGAAAAACATCAGTATAGAGAAACCAAGGATGAGGAGTTACAAAATAATCATAAACTTGCTGAAAAAAGCTATCAAAATCAGCAAATTGATCAATAACATCTACTTCCGTAAAAGTATCATAAGCAACCTGATACCACCATTGATATTCTAATTCAGAAACCGCCATGATATCAATACCAGGAAATGCTAAAGGTGGAGACATTTTAAAGCTTTTAAAAAAAGCTATTTCTAACAAATCAGATGAACATTTTACTCCGACTGTAGAAGCAAGATAACTATACACCTCTCCCACACTTCCCTTAACCCCAAATAATGTACCAACAGCATCAAAAAAAATCACTTTAGGTTGTTGCATAATCTTACAATTTCTAACTGATGATTTTTGTATAGACATTAGATAAGTAGATGGTTATAATTAAACCTAATGTGGGCAATGCCCACCCTACAAGTTTTGTTTGTTTAATTATGCTCATTTACTTACAACATCTGCACAAAATTAGTTTGATAACCATTCAATTAAGGGTTGTGTAATCCAATTAATCCCTACATTTAATTGATGTTTTAAGGTAGGTAAACGATACAAATAAATCAACCTTCTAGCAATATAAGCTAAGGGGCCATCCAATGTCATCCCTAAACCAGATAAAGTCGCATTATCAATTCCTAATGCCATCATTTCTCCTAATGGTTGATAACGGAAAGGTAAGAGGGGACGATTAGTAATTGATGCCCACAAATTCCAAGCACAATAATCAGACTGTTGAAATGCGGTTTGTGCAGTTGCAGGAATTCTGTTTCCTGATTGATCATAACAGTCAGCAATATCACCCAAAGCATAAATATTAGGATGATCAATTATCTGCAATTCTGGCGTAATTTTTAATAAACCTTGTGGATTTTGTTGGAGGGGTAAACCTTTAATCAAATCTAATACTTGGGTTCCTACCGTCCATAATACCAAGTCAACAGGAATGACATCAATTTGACCTTTATAAGCTAAAGAAATGCTATCTGAAGTTACTTGAGTTACTTCCGTTTCTAAGTCTATATAAACTCGTCTTGCTTCTAAGGCAGTTTGGGCAGCATTTTGGTTAAACTCAGGAGAGTTTCTTAGAATTTTGTCCCCTCGTTCAATTAACCTTATTCTTCCGATTTCTCCCAGAGTATCTGCTAATTTACAGGCTAATTCTACCCCACTATAACCACCACCAACAATGGCAATCCTAATTTTTTCTGCTTGAGATGCTTCTAATAAACGCAATCTTTCTTTGATACGATAAGCATCAGCTAAAGTACGAAAAGGAATAGCATAATCTTTGACACCACTAAAACTATCTAAGGGGGTTTTTCCTCCCATTGCTAACACTAATTTGTCATAATGTAAGCTATGATGATTCTCTAATTGTATCTGTTGATTGTCAATATCAATCCCTGTAACACACCCTTGATGAAAACGAATTCCTGTATTGCTTAAAAGTTCCTCATAAGGGGGGGATATTTCCCAAGTTTGCATCTCCTCAGTAATTAATTCATACAATAGGGGCGTAAACAAAAAGCGATCGCTTTTATCAATGAGGATAATTTCTGGGGTACGATCATCCTCCCAAGGTAACTGACTGAGACGTAAAGCGGTATAGAGTCCCCCAAACCCTCCCCCGACAATACAGATGCGTAATGGTTGTTCACTCATAAGTTGGGTTGATAAGGTTAACTATATATATCTTAACGATCTTGGGGCATTCACGGGAACTAGGGATATTTTATACCATATCTCTATATTCAGAGAAAAGGGTCTTTTTGCGATATTTTGAGGAATAATCAGTAATATAGATAAAATTTACCCTATAAACAGAAACTCCACGGGCTAATCCCGTGGAGGTCAAAATGGTTACTTTAAATAATGACACAAAAATCAATAAATGGACAACATATTTCAATTTTATTGGCCTTAAATTAATCTTAAGACGGAGAGAAACTGGTTAGAAACTAGGATGAAACTGGTATTGAGTAAAGGAAGTTCATTCATTGCGGTATGTGATAGAATCCTGACATTGAGTGATTAGATAAGTCACAAGAATTGGCATAAAATAAATTATCCGAAATTCGTAGGGGCGGTTTTTTTACATCAGTTATGATCCTCACAAATAAGTTAAATAAAACCGCCTTGCCTTGTATCATTAATTTGTGATCGGAAATGATTTTTTATAAAGTGAGTTGTAGATTGAAATGGTTAGCTATTGTCTTCATGATTGCTAACTCCTCTAGAGTGATAACTCCGTCCAATTTAGCCACTTTTTCACATTGGGCAAGTAAAGCAATAGCAAAATCTTGATTTAATTGTGACAGTAATTTGTCCAAAGAAGGGGGATTGTTTGAATTTTTGGCGATTGTTTCTAACGAAGCAGGACTAAGATTTAACGTTTGTAATTCTGGGAGAATCATTTCTCGTGTTTTATGAGGATTTCCTGCCAAAAATAAATGAACTAAAACCTGATCAATAATAACTTCTTGAGCAATGGCTTCTTGAAGGTATTCCTTTCCTTCCAATTGAATTTTTTCAAGAGTAGCTTCCATTTCTAAAGGATTAAATTTGGCTTCATAGAATTGACAAGCACTATATCCTAAAGCGTAGAGCATAAGCGCATTGGTACTTGCTCCAATTACCGCACCCGCAGCAGGAATATTTCGTAAAAATCCTAATCCTGCTTTGAGAGCATATTGTCCACCTAAAGCTAAGCCAAAAATTGTTAAAATTTCCCCTTTTCTTGCATTAAGTAGACACACAAAATTAATTACACAGATCAAACAAAATAATATAAACTATAAACTGTAGTTTAAAATCAGAAAGTTTATGCGATTTATTAGAGAATTAAATACAGAAACAAGAAAACTTCTAGA